>CAZKKV010000015.1:0-20928 GCA_964553705.1 uncultured Gammaproteobacteria bacterium | reverse complement strand
CGATTGAATTTTAAAAAAGAATTGTGATAATTTAATTAAAGTGATAGTATAATGAGATTATGAACATAAACGCAGTTAAAAAATTAAAAATTTCAAATTCTCCTGGATGCTATAAATTCTTCAATAAGCAGGGCGGGATTATCTATGTCGGTAAAGCAGCGAATTTGCAGTCGCGAGTCTTGTCTTATTGGCAGAAAAGCGCCAGCCATACGCCAGTAAAAAAGGAAATGGTAAAACGGATTTTTGTTATTGACCGGATAGAAACTGATAGCGAGATTGAGGCTTTGCTTTTGGAAGCGAATTTGATAAAAAAACATCAGCCTTATTATAATGTTTTACTGCGTGATGACAAGCGTTTTGTTTACATAAAAGTTTCTATTGAAGATAAGTATCCTCGAGTTTTTTTAACAAGAAAAATAGATAAAGTCGGTCGATACTTTGGACCTTTTTCTAGTACAGAATCAGTTCGGGAGACTTTAAAAATTATTAGAAGAATCTGGCCATATCGCTCATGTCGTATTTTGCCAAAAAAAATTTGTTTGTATTATCGAATAGGCAAATGTCCAGGAGTTTGTGAAGAAAAAGTTAGTCAACAAGAATATAAAAAAATAATAAAGGAAATAATTTATTTTTTGGCGGGAAAGAAAAAAGCGATAATAAAAAATTATGAAAAAAGAATAAAAAAAGCCAAAGATGAAGATATTAATAGACTCAAATATCAATTAAATAATTTAAAAAAAGTTTTAGAAGTTTCAAGTATAATAGGTGTTGGCGAAAAGTACGAAAATGATTTTGTTGAGTTGTCAAAAGTTTTAGGGTTTAAAAAGGTTTTAAAAAGAATTGAGGGTTATGACATTTCTAATATTTTTGGTAGAGAGGCGGTTGGTTCAATGGTAGTCTTTGATAACGGCGAACCAGATAAAAATGAATATAGAAAATTTAAAATAAAAATCAATTCGGGATTAGCCAATGATACTGGAATGTTAAGAGAGGTTTTGGAAAGAAGATTTAATAATAGCTGGCCGTTGCCTGACTTAATAGTCGTTGACGGAGCCAAGGCACAGCTTAATGCGGTTTTGTCAGTATTAAAAAAGAATAAATTAAATATTCCTGTAATTGCCATATCAAAAGGTTTAGGTTTGCGAAGTGCTTCTGCGCCAGATAAGATATTTTTTCCTGGCGAAAAAAAGCCACTTGAACTTCCATTGGCATCGCCGGCTTTGCATATTATTAAACGAGTGCGTGATGAAGCACATCGATTTGCCATCAGCTATCATCGAAAATTAAGAAGTAAAAAAATATTTACCTAATCTAAAAGTGTGAGGTAGAAAATCTAATATAGCCCTGCCGGGCGGGCGTTACTTTTTATGACTAAAAAGTGACCAAAAAGTCTTGGGGTACTTTATTCGCTATCACATTGATTAATCTTTTTAGATTTTGCCTTGACGCTCAGGACACACCCCAAACCCCATGGAGATTTTTATAATAATATTGTAATAAAAATGATAAATAAAAAAACACTGACTTGATGTCAGTGTTTTTTTGTCGTTATATAGAAGTTTATTTTAATAATGAGGTTAATTCAGCTACTTTAATTATTTTGGCTTTTTAATTTATAAAAGTTAAAAGGATAAGAGAAGTATGTTTTTGTATATTTGGTAATGTTATTTTGACGGAAATATTGAATTTTTTGATAAAATCATGTAAGATTAAAATGAATTTTTAAAAAATTAAATTTATTTTATGCAAAATAAAAAGAAAGATAATGAAGCTATTGACAAGAGAATAAAGAATGAGGTAGGTTTAAATATTAAACAAAATGATGAAAATGATTCATTTTGTGAGGACATTGATAATATAAAAAATAACGAAAAGGAGGAAATAAATATCATGGGCGAAAAAAGAGGGTTAACACCAAGAGCGACAAATTATTCACAATGGTTTTTGGATGTAATTGCGGCGGCTGATTTAGCTGACAATTCTCCTGTTAGAGGGTGTATGGTTATAAAGCCTTATGGTTATGCCATTTGGGAAAACATGCAAAAAATTTTGGATGGAATGTTTAAAAAAATTGGTGTAGAAAATGCTTATTTTCCTTTGTTTATTCCTGCCAGTTTTCTTTCGCGAGAGGCAAAACATGTCGAAGGTTTTGCTACAGAATGTGCGGTAGTGACTCATCATCGATTAGAAAAGAATTCAAAGGGGAAGTTGGTTCCTTCTGGCAAATTGGAAGAGCCATTGATTGTGCGACCGACATCTGAAACGATTATATACGCAATGTTTTCTAAGTGGATCAACTCGTATCGTGATTTACCCATGGTTGTTAATCAATGGGCAAATATTGTGCGTTGGGAAATGCGCACGAGACCATTTTTAAGAACTATGGAGTTTTTATGGCAGGAAGGTCATACTGCACATGTAACCAAAGAAGAAGCTGATACCAAGGCGAAAGAAATGTTGGAGGTTTATCGGATTTTTGCCGAAGATTATTTGGCCATGCCGGTAATTAAAGGACAAAAAAGTGAAGCAGAAAAATTTGCTGGTGCGGTTAATACTTATACAATTGAGGCATTAATGCAGGATGGCAAGGCGTTGCAATCGGGTACGTCACATTTTTTGGGTCAGAATTTTGCCAAGCCGTTTAATGTTAAATTTTTAGATCAAAATAGCGAAGAGCAATATGTTTGGCAAACCAGTTGGGGTGTTTCTACACGTCTGATTGGCGGGCTTATCATGACGCATTCGGATGACAAAGGTCTAATTATGCCTCCAAAGCTGGCCTCGATTCACGTGGTCATTGTTCCGATTTTGATTTCCAAAGAAGATCATGAAAGAATTACATTTGCAGTCAGTAAGTTGGCAGAAGAAATTAAAAATTTTGGTTATAATGTAAAAATAGATGATCGTGATATTCGACCGGGTTCCAAATTTTACGAATGGGAGAAAAAAGGAGTTCCATTGCGGATTGAGGTTGGACCAAAAGATTTAGACAAGCAGTCAGTCCTTTTTGTGAGGAGAGATACAGGAGAAAAACAATCAATCGGTATGGATCAAGCGGCTAAATTTGTTCATGAATCTTTGGAAAAAATTCAAAAGAATTTATTTGACAGGGCTTTAAAATTTCGGAATAAAAATGTTAGGTGTGTAGAGACTTATGAGGATTTTAAACAGATACTCCAAGAAAAAGGAGGTTTTTTGTCTGCACATTGGTGTATCGATCCGAAGTGTGAAGCCAAAATTAAGGAAGAAACCAAAGCTACTATCCGTTGCATACCTTTTGATCAGAAAAAGGAAACAGGTAGGTGTATTATTTGCGGAAAAGAGTCAGAAGGCAGAGTGTTATTTGCCAAGGCGTATTAAGACTATGAAGATAGAGAGGATGACAAAATGTCGTTTTTACTTTTTTGAAAAGGAGGTGTATCAATGTATAGCGGGGCTCGCTTGGAAATTACTGGTAGATGTGATTTAAGATGCTTATATTGTCATGCTGGCGAAAAGAATAATTCAGACTGTTTGAGCGCGGAAATGACATTGTCTAGATGGGCAGATATTATAGCCGAAGCAAAAAGCATTGGTGTTAAAAGATTTACGCTTACTGGAGGTGAACCTTTTCTTAATCCAGATTGGATGAAAATTGTTGAGTTATGCGGTGCTGAATCTCAAGTTTTGATATCTACTAACGGTGAGCATTTTTCGGATAAAAATTTGGAAATTTTATCAGGCTTATCTCAAGTAGTTGAATTTAGAACCAGTCTTGACGGTTTGGCTACTAACGACATTATTCGGGATGGGAGTAGTTTTCAAAAAACTCTTGTCTCTCTTGAGCGTCTCAAGAGATATCTGCCCAAAGCCAAGATTATGATACAGACGACCATTTATCAGAATAATCTGGAAGAAATTGAGCCTCTATATGAAATTCTGAAAAATATTCCAGTTGATTGGTGGCGTTTGGCTCAACTTTGGAAAACAGTCAGAACAGAAAAAAACCGACACATTTTAGATTTTTCAAACTATCAGGCGATGTTTGACGTTTATACTAAAATTATTCGTCGGCATCAGTGTGACAACCAGCCGTTTAGGTTGAGTATAGATAGTGTGTACGATTCTTTTATTATTAAAGAAGAGTATACTAAGTTTAATTTGGAGACGCACCCATGCTTGTATAATTTTGATTTTCTATGCGTCAACGCTAACGGTGACTTAATCTTTTGTCCAGCATTAAATTTGCCGTATGCTTCTGTCAAGAAAATGGGCATAATGGAAGCAGTATCCGCATCGAGTTGGCTTAAGGATTTTAAAACAATAACAATCGGCTCTTTATTGTGTGGCAATTGTCGTTATTTAAAAATTTGTGGAGGTGGTTGTCGGACTGATGCTTATCGTTGGTTGGGCAGTTTAAGAACCATTGATCCTAATTCTTGTTGCATGATGGCTTGGGTTGAAAAACAAATTATGCCTTTGCTTAATCAGTCTGAGCAGAAAGTTTATCAAAAACTAATTAACTTCGCTGGCGATTTTCCACTCGTTGACGGTGAAAACATTGAAATGGCAGTGGATAAATTTTTAGAGAAAGGAGGACAAAGCTATGTGTCTTAAAAATAAACAGCCCAGTTAAAGAAGACATGAGCAGAGGGGATAGGTAAATACTTATCCCCTCTTTTATTTTTAAATTATACTTGTAATCATACAGGCGTTGTACTTACTTATTGAATTTACAGGTTTTGCATTGACAAACTATGAAAAATGTGTAAAAATAAAAGTGAGATTCAGAATAACACTTTTTAAGCCAATTTTACGCTAATATTCGTATAGGGGGTTTAAAAATTGTTATTTTCAATAATTTGAGAATAGTAAATTGTTCTTCAAAAAAGAAAAAATCGTCTCATTAGAGGCGACAAAATATAAAAAAAACAAAGAGGAGGTAGAAAATGGTAGATGTCAAATGGTTTGCAAGAAACATCAATCAGATGAAATGGTTCCTCTTTTTGTATGTGTTTTTATCAAGCGGAGCATTTATACTGTATTTGGTAGATGTTATACGAAAGCAGGTAATAAATAGTTTCGGCATACACAAAGAAAGGAGGAATGAATTATGAAGATGGTAAAAATTATCGGACTAACAGTCGGACTAACAATAGGAGCAATCGTAATTTTCTCCTTTTGGGGAATAACAGGGGTTACTATTGGTTGTCTGCCAAAGACTACTGAAGAAAAAATAATCAAGAGATGGAGGAAATAATTATGGCAGCAAAAATATGGAGATTTCTTGTCGCGCTGTTTGACTGGCGCACGTATTTAAGATTTATCTTTCAAAAACCGTCTCTTGATGTTGTCTTTGTAACAAACATGAGAGACCAGAAAGACCGAAAGACTTTTCTTGGGAAATGGCGTCCTCCTGAAGGGCATTTCAATGGTCCGCGGTACTGGATTAAAGGTGTTGCAGGAAGGACAAGAGCCCTTGATATTATTGCTGACGAAATGAGAGGCGTAAAAGGTCATTGGAACGCCAAAACTCTTTTTATTAAAGGTTGTCAGTGGGCAGATGAACGGCAAGCTAATGTAATTTTGGCTACTGCCGGCACCAAGAGGTTGTTTGAGAATGATGCGGATTATCTAAAAGAAATGTTTCCTCGGATGACTTTTACAATCGGCGATAATGGCACTTTTTTGCTTCTTAAGGGTGAAACTCTCCGTGCTCTTGAACAGGCAGGATTAAAGCCGGGATATTGTCGTATCGCAGTACTTGGTCCTTATGGCTTTCTTGGAGAGATGATGACAGGTGTTTTGATGAAGATGGGACACGAAGTCGTTGGCGCCGGTCCTAACGTTGGTGAGCTCCAGGAAGTCAAAAAAAAGTTTGGTATTGAAGTTTATCGAACTTTTGAAGAGATGGGGCAGGTAGATGCGGTTGTTGCCTGTACCCACAGTAAAGCGATTTGTTTGACCACTGAAAAGGTTGAACTTATTCGGCGTCATGATCGTAGGCTTCTCGTTGTAGATGTTGCCGAGCCGTCAAATATGGTTAGGCGTGAATATGAGAAGTGTAAAAATGTCGTTATCCGCCAGGATGCTGGAAATGGATACTCTCCAAAGCTGAAGTATGTACTTGGGGCGGTTTCCTACAAAATGTTTCGGCTTTCTCGTGGTGTGACATTCGGTTGCTTTGCCGAGGCACTGTCCTTGTCTTGGGCTATGAAAAATGGACGAGAAAAAGAGACAGGGCAGAGAGATTGGTTTTCTGTTAATGAGAGCAATATGGCTTTTATAGCCGGATTGTTCGAAGAAATGGGCTTTACTATTCCTTCGCCTCGTTGTTTTGCAAAGCCGGTCAATTCCTTCAATCTTGATTTATCAAGAAAAAAGGAATCCATGTGGACTTCAAAGATAAGGTTCGCTGCCAGTAAGGTAGCATCTTTTCTTTGGTAAAAGAGAAATGGGGAAGATTGATTTTAATCTTCCCCTCTTTTTATTTTTCAAAAAAGTAGAAAAATGGTAATATTAAAGTATAAGATATATTTTATACATTATGTCATTAACTACATATTTCCCTTTGATTAGTTTTTTTGTGGTTTTTTCTCTTGGTTTTTTTGTTTGGTTTAAAAAAAAGACAGATAGAGTAAATTTTACTTTTGCTTTATTTTCTCTCGTCATTTCAGTATGGATGTTTGGTACTTTCATGATGTTTTTAAATAAAGACAATCATGAGGCTATAATTTTTTGGGACAAGTTTGTTTATATTAGCGTTGTTTTTATACCTGTTATTATGATTCATTTTGGGTTTGCTTTGACGAAGGATGTTAGTAAATTTTCCAAATGGATACTGTCTGTCGGGTATACTGCTTCTTCTTTATTTTTAATTTTAATTCCGACAAAACTATTTGTTAATGATGTTTTTATTTATAAGTGGGGAGCACATTCAAAAGCTCAATTTTTTCATCATCTTTTTTTGTTTTATTTTATTGTCTATTTGGTTCTATGGTTCATTCTTGTTTATAAATATTACAAGGAAACAAAGTTTTCGATAGAAAAAGAAAGAGTAAAATATTGTTTTTTAGCTTTTATCATATTGGCTTTAATGGGGTCTTTTGGATATTTACCGGCTTACGGGATAGCTATATATCCTTTTGCTTATATTTCTGGGTTGATATTTTGTATAATATTGGCTTATGCTATTGTAGTTCATCGTCTCATGGATATTAAATTGGTGATGAGGCGGTCATCAGTTTTTTTGACAAGTCTAACTGTTATTTTGCTAATAGCCATAGCTGTTGAATATCTAGTGGCTCTTTATTTTGTTGAACTAACAACATTGTTTGATTTTTTAATTTTGGTCGCCGCTGTTTATTATTTTCCAATACTTAGGAAATATTTTTACAAGGTTGCTAACAAGTATTTTTTCTCTTCTCTTTATGACAGTCGTGAGGTAATTGCTGAGTTGTCAGAAAAACTGCGTTCTACGCTTGAAGCTTCTCTGATTTATGAATACATTTCTGAAACACTGGAAAATGCTTTTCATTCCACGGCAGTTGGCGTTTTGATTTTTAATGAGAAAAAAGGTGAGTATGTTACTAGATATAACAAAGGCTTCACTCTTGGCGAACAGAGAGCTTTTGCTGGAGAAAAAAAATTGCACCAACTTTTTATTGGTCAAAATAAACCAATCGTTGTAGAAGAGATTAAGCAGGGAAATATTTCAATCGGTTCTGCTGGTAAAAAGACAATTAAACTATTGGAAAAATTAAAAGTAGAAATACTTACGCCATTAAATATCAAAGACAGGACAATCGGTTTGATTGCCCTAGGATCAAAAGAATCTGGTGATATGTATAACGAAGAAGATTTGCAAGTTCTAGAAGTAGTTGGCGCGCAGGTTGCTATTGCCATTGAAAACGCTATTCTTTTTGAAGAGCAAAAGAATTTTAATGTTAAGCTGGAAAAAGAGGTTGAAAAAGCGACTCATGATTTGAAAAAAGCTAATGCGCAATTAATTAAGCTTGATGAAGCAAAATCAGAATTTATCTCTATTGCTTCGCATCAACTTCGTACGCCATTGACGGTGGTCAAGGGATATATTTCTATGATTCTAGAAAAGAATTTTGGCGAGGTAGCGCCGAGAATGGAAGACCCGCTAGACAAAATCTATGAATCAAACAACCGCCTTATTAAACTGGTAGAAAACTTACTTAATGTTTCTAGAATTGAATCTGGTCGAGTGCAGTTTGAATCAAAGAAAATGCAATTGGAGGATTTGGTCGTTAGCGTAGTTGAGGAGTTGATGTCTTCTGCTCAAAAGAAAAAAATTAAGTTGATTTACAAAAAGTCGAAAAATGTTTTGCCAGAAATAAAGATTGATGAAGAAAAAATTAGGCAAGTGGTAATGAATTTAATTGACAATGCCATTAAATATACCAAGAAAGGCAGTGTGACTGTTGATATTAGAAAAAGAGATGACAAGATTAGATTTTGCGTAGCTGATTCTGGTATGGGAATTGACCCAAAAGACCTAATTAATTTATTCAAAAAATTTCATCGAGGTGAAGGTACAGTTTTGATTCATACCGAAGGCACAGGTTTGGGATTATATGTTGCCCGCAATATGCTTAATATGCATAAGGGTAAAATTTGGGCAGAGAGTAAAGGCGTAGGCAAAGGCAGTAAGTTCTGTTTTGAAATACCAATAGTATAAAACGCGTATAAAGTATAATGCATAATGCATTAGACGGGGGATACTCTCGTTTTTTTATTTGTTCCCTCGTCCCCACTTATTGATTGTTTACTTTTTATTAGACTTTTATAAATTTGATTTAAAGAAATTGTAAAATTGTTATCTATTTACTTTTTCCAGAGACTCTGATAATCTATAAAAGATAAGAATTAAACATCAAAAACAATGAAAAAAATCATATTATTATCTTTGTCAGCGATTGCTATCGTTGGAATCGTTGGTTTTGGTCTGAGTCGAGACATTAGCACCGAAGATATCATCGGTGTAGAAGATGCGAAGGCAAAAGCGGAGAAATTTATTAATGAAAATTTATTGTCAGGCGGAGTAATAGCCGAAGTAACAGAAGTCAAAGAAGAAGGCGATCTCTACAGTGTGGCAATAGTTGTTAGTGGCCAGAATTATACTTCATACATGACAAAAGACGGTAAGAAGTTTTTTCAGTCAGGTATTGATATTGAAGAAATTGAAAAAGCTAATCAGGACACAACCGCTCAGGCGCAAAGTACTCCAGTCGTTGCCAACAAAAGTGATAAGCCAAAAGTTGAGCTGTTTGTTATGAGTCATTGTCCTTATGGCACACAGATTGAAAAAGGCATATTGTCAGTGGTAGAAACCATGAAAGACAAAATTGATTTTGAGTTAAAGTTTTGTGATTATGCTATGCATGGGCAAAAAGAATTAAACGAGCAATTAAATCAATATTGTATTCAAAAACAAGGTTTAGATAAATTGCTTGCTTATTTAAATTGTTTTTTAGCTGATGGCGATGGGTCAGGCTGTTTAGCCAAAACTAATATTGACCAGTCCGTTTTGAACAGTTGTGTTAGCCAAACAGATAGTCAATACAAAGTAACAGAAAATTTTAATGATAAAAGTACTTGGGTTAATGGTAATTATCCTGTTTTTAATGTTCATCAGGCTGACAATGAAAAATATAATATTCAGGGTTCGCCTGGATTGGTAGTCAACGGCGCTTCAATATCATCTAGTCGAGATTCTGCTAGCTTGTTGTCAGTGATTTGTTCAGCTTTCAACGAAGAGCCAGAAGTTTGTGGCGCTCAACTTTCAACTACTCCTCCGTCGTCAGGATTTGGCTTTGAAGCAAGCGGTAGTAATACAGCAGCCACTTGTAATTAAAATATTTATTTTGAGATATAAAAAATCCCGTACCAAAATGATGCGAGATTTTTTTGTAGGGACAGAACAATGTTCTGTCCCTACCGTGGTTATTTATTTTATTTTTTGTCATTCTCGCCTGCCTTGACGTCGAGGCAGGCGAATCTGCCAGTTGGCGGAGGGAATCCAGATTTTAATTAATTTTAGATTCCCGCCTGCGCGGGAATAACAGAGGGGGCGCGGGAATGACAGCGGTTATAGTTGCTAGCGGTTTTTGTTTTTGCTAAAATTAAATAATATAATTATATAGTGTTTTATGGCATTAGTATTTGATATTGAGACAATTGGTTACAAATTTGACGAAATAGATGAAACGACTCAGGCGAGTTTGACTCGTTGGATTAAACGCGAGGCCGGAGATGACCAGAACAAATATAATGTTTTATTTAAAGACTTAAAAGACGGTTTAGGCTTTTCGCCTTTGACTGGTGAAATTGTGGCGATTGGCGTTTATGATACAGAAAAAAACAAAGGGGTGGTTTATTATCAGTCGCCAGATATTGAAACGCAGGAGTATAGGCAGGAAAATTTTATCTTCAAATCAATAACCGAGACAGAGATGTTAAAAAATTTTTGGCAGGGAGCCAGTAAGTACCAGGAATTTATCAGCTTTAACGGGCGGTCGTTTGACGCGCCTTTTTTGATGCTTCGATCAGCTGTTCACGAAATTAGGCCAACTGTTAATCTGATGGCTAGGCGTTATCTCTCTTCATATCAGCAGGAAATTCGTCATGTTGATTTGATGGATCAATTAACTTTTTATGGAGCAGTCAGACGACGGGGCAATCTGCATTTGTATTGCCAGACATTTGGCATTAAGTCACCGAAAGACAGGGGTATTACTGGCGATGATGTTCAGCGGCTTTTTCAAGAAAAAAAATATCAGGAAATTGCCGAATACAATAGTTGGGATTTAATCGCCACCTTTGAACTCTATCAGAAATGGTTAAAATATGTTAAAATATAGTTGTTATTAAAAGAGACAAATGGAACCAAAGAGAAATAATTGCTACATGCTTAAAATAATTGCTATCATCCTTTTTTTTATTTTGGGAGAATTTTTAATTTGGTTTATTTTTGTTCGACAAGAGAGTTTCATTTGGATGAATGAAAAGCTTAATCATAATGTCTCGCCTTATGCGATAAGTCAGATTGATGATGGACGAGTAATCGTTAGCCACGTGGTTAAGAGATTTGAATATATTTTGCCGATTGGTTTTGAGATTAAAGAGGAACCGATGCTAAAAATAAACTACAAAGAAGGTGGTAAAAATATTTGTCAAGTGGTTAGTCTGGTAGTTGATGTAAAGAATGGGATTAATGGATTAAAACAAAAAGATGACTCGTATCACGATATTAGCGTTAATGGGACTAATGTCATGGAAAGCTTGCCCACAGAAGATAGCCCTTATCGCTTAGCTGTTTTCGGAGAAGATTATTATGTTGAGAATAGCTTAATCGCTACGGAAGAAAATCAGACCAGATGTCAATATTTCATTAAGCAAATCGTCAAAAGTTTCCGAAAATATTAAAACTTGCATTTTTTCTTAGATTCGGTATAATATAGAGACAATTTAATACACCTATAACAAATCTTTTGGTCCGCCAGCTGGCGGAAGGTGGCCAAAAGGCTCCAAATATGGGGTTAGGAAGTCTTTTTTTATTTTTTAAATAGACTTATATAATCAATGACAACAAATAAAGAAGCTGAAAAAAAGGATTTTCAAAGGCTTTTAGATGAAGAAAATATAAAAATACCGCAAGTTGGTGATATAACGAAGGGTGTTGTTTTGTCATCTTCAAAAGCGGAAGTTAGACTAGATATCGACGGTATAAGAACAGGTGTAGTTAGAGGAAGAGAGCTTTATTTTGAAGCAGAAGAATATGCCAATTTAAAGCCGGGTGATGAAGTTGAAGCAACTATCATTGAAGAAGAAAATGAAAATGGTGAATTAGAACTTTCATTTAAACATGCTGGACAACAAAAAGCATGGAATAATTTGAATGATGCTTATGAAAATAAAAAAATAATCAAAGTAAAGATAAACGATGCTAACAAAGGTGGGTTATTGGTCAGTTATGCGCAGATTCAAGGGTTCTTGCCAGTTTCGCAATTAGCGCCAGAAAATTATCCGCGAGTTAATGGCGGAGATAAAGGAAAGATATTAGATAAACTAAAATCTTTTGTTGGCACCGAGTTTGAAGTAAAAATAATGAATTTGGATGAAAAGGAAGAGAAGTTGATAGTTAGCGAAAAGGATGCTTGGCAGGAAAAACAAAAGGATGTTATTTCAAAATACAAAGTTGGTACAATCATTGAAGGTGAAATTACTGCCTTGACTGACTTTGGCGTTTTTATTAGTTTTGGCGAGAATTTAGAAGGACTTATTCATATTAGTGAATTGGCTTGGCAGAGAATTGATAATCCAGCTAACCTGTTTAATGTTAACGATACTGTTAAAGCGGAAATAATTTCTATTGAAGGGTCAAAGATATTTTTATCAATCAAAAAATTATTGACTGATCCATGGGCCAATGTTGAAAAGAAATACAAAATTAACCAACCAGTTATGGGCAAAATTTTAAAAGTTAATCCTTTCGGGTTGTTTGTTGAACTGGACAATGACATACACGGATTAGCGCATATTAGTCAACTTGATTTGGCACCAGGGCAGAAAATAAATGAGCTTTTCAAAATTAACGAGAAGAAAGAATTTACAGTAGTTTCCATTGAGCCGAAAGAACATCGATTAGGTTTGGCTTTTGGAAAGAAAAAAGAAGAAAAGAAAGCCAAAGATAAAAAAGCAGATGATGGTGAAGCTAAAATTGAGACTAATAAAAAAAAATCATCAAAGGAATTAAAAAAAGAATCCAAAGAAAAGAAGAAAGACTCCGAAGAGACTGAGAAACCGAAAAAAGCTACTAAAAAATCAGAAAAGAAAGAAGAAGAGAAAAAAGAAGAAAAAACTGAAGAGAAAGTTAAAGAAAAAAAATAAAGATACAATATTGTTTTTTAAAAAGGCCCGATTTAATCGGGTCTTTTTGTTTATTTGAATTATAGGGTTATTTGATAAAAATAAGTATTTAATATATAATTTTATAGTAATTATTAGATGATAAATAGATGAAAAATTTAGTAAAAAATTTTTTAATTTTCTTTTTTGTATTTTTAGTGTTAGCTGCGCTGTTTAGCTCATTTGTTCCGCTCGACAAAAGTGTTGAAAAGGTCGGTTTGGAGACATTAATTTTTCAGATAAACAACGCTGAAGTAGAAAGGATTGATGTTAAAGGGAGTGAAATGTCGGTATTTTTAAAAGATGGTCGAGAAGAAATTGTTAAAAAAGAAGCTGGAGAAACTTTTTCCGATTTGGTTAAAAATTTTAACGTAGATATTGAAAAAATAGCAGCTATAAAACTGGAAATTAAAGAAAACGAAGGATTTGATTATTGGTTGACTGTTTTGTTGCCTTTTCTTCTGCCGTTTTTACTTATCGGTGTTTTTCTTTATTTTATGATGCGGTCTGTCCAAGGAGCAAATTCCAAAGCGATGATGTTTGGCCAATCACAGGCAAAAGAATTTTCCAAAGAAAAGAAAGATAAAGTGACTTTCAAAGATGTCGCAGGCGTCAAAGAAGCCAAAGAAGAATTAAAAGAAGTGGTTGAATTTTTGAAATTTCCAAAAAAATTCTCTGAATTGGGAGCGCGTATACCGCGTGGTGTCTTGCTTCTCGGTGGTCCTGGAACAGGTAAGACATTATTAGCTCGGGCTGTCGCTGGAGAAGCTAATGTGCCTTTTTCCAGTATATCTGGTTCAGAATTTGTCGAGATGTTCGTTGGTGTTGGCGCTTCAAGAGTTAGAGATTTATTCAAGCGAGCAAAAAAGAATGCGCCTTGTATTATCTTTATCGACGAGATTGACGCAGTCGGACGTAAAAGAGGCGCTGGACTAGGCGGTTCGCATGATGAACGAGAACAGACATTGAATCAGATATTGGTTGAGATGGATGGATTTGATCAAAATGTAAATGTAATTGTTATGGCAGCAACTAATCGTCCAGACGTATTGGACCCAGCTTTGCTTCGCCCTGGTCGCTTTGACCGTCGAGTGATAATCGACGAACCTGATATTGCTGATCGGGAAGCCATTTTGAAAGTTCATGCCAAGAAAAAACCTTTGGGTAAAGAAGTGAGTTTGCGTAAAGTAGCTGAACGAACACCTGGTTTTACTGGGGCTGATTTAGCCAACCTGTTGAATGAGGCAGCTATCCTAGCAGCTAGAAGAAACAAAAAAATTATTGAGATGGGTGAATTATTGGAGTCAATTGAAAAAGTTATGCTTGGACCAGAAAGAAAATCTCGCGTATTGTCAGAAAAAGAAAAAAAATTACTGCTTATCATGAAGCTGGACACGCTGTTGTCGCTCATTTTTTACCGAACACTGATCCAGTACATAAGATATCTATTATTGCTCGAGGTCAAGCCGGTGGCTATACTATCAAGTTACCGACTACGGACAAGCATATGCATACTAAACAAGAATTTCTTGAAGAGCTGGCGGTTTTGTTAGCTGGCTATTTGGCGGAAAAGGAAATTTTTGGCGAGGTAACAACTGGCGCTACATCAGATTTGCGTCGTGCGACTTCTTTGGCTAGAAAATTAATCACTGACTATGGCATGAGTGAAACATTGGGTTTGCGAACTTTTGGCGAGAAAGAAGATATGATATTTCTAGGTAGGGAAATTCATGAGCAAAGAGATTATAGTGAAAAAATTGCTGAGCAGATTGATAAGGAGATAGCAAATTATATTGATAGAGCGGCTCATCGGGCACAGGGAGTCATTCGGGAAAAACATAAGGAGTTAGAAAACGTTGTTAAGCTTTTGCTCAAAAAAGAGACTTTGGAGAAAGATGAGTTTGAGAAAATAGTTGGTCGTAAAAAATAGCTATAAAAACATTTTTATTTGTGTTATAATATAGGCATAATAAATAAACCGCGTTTAATATCGCGAGCAGGAGGAAAATATATGTTTTTATATCGAAATATTTTAAAACAAGCATGGACAATCTCTTGGCGCAATAAATATTTGTGGTTTTTTGGTATTTTCGCCGCTTTGCTTGGCAATGGGGCTGGTTATGAGATTTTAACCAAAAGTTTTGACGGTAGAGCAGGCAATAATATTTGGGCTGGCTGGGAAAGATTTTCAGCTACAGGAATTTTTAGCTGGCAAGCACTCGACAATATGAAGGTGCTAATAGTTGAAGATTCTCTATCCATGATTCTTGTATTGTTAATTTTGTTAACCGTATTAGTTCTTCTGGGATTTTTACTATGGTTGGTAATCGCTTCTCAGATAGCCTTGGTCAATAATTCCGCCTCTATCATCAAAAAAAAGAACAGTCAATTTCAAGATGGAGTGGCTAGTGGGGTAAAATATTTTTGGCCAGCTTTGGGTATAAATTTTTTGGTTAAGATTGTCATATCCCTAATTTTTATTTTAATAAGTTTGCCAGTTATTCTTACTGTTGGGAAATTTAATTTATTAACAGCTAATTTTGTTTACGTAATAGCGTTTATCATTTTTGTTCCTCTGGCGATTGGATTATCTTTTATGTCCAAGTACGCTGTTGCTTATCTAGTGATTAAAAAAAGCAGTTTTTTTGAATCAATAAAAAATGGTTGGAATTTATTTATCGAGAATTGGTTAGTTAGTTTTGAAATGGCTTTTATCTTATTTTTTATAAATTTGATGGTTGGACTGGCAGTTGTTTTGATTATCCTTACTTTGACCGTACCGTTTTTATTCTTGGGTTTTGTTTTCTATTATCTTTTTTCCTTGACTGGCTTTTGGCTAATGTTTTTTATTGCTACCATAAGTTTTTTGGCGGTAATAGTTTTAACTGGAGCGCTTTTGGCTGTTTTTCAGATTGTTTCATGGACAGACCTATTTCTTCAACTTGAAAGCGGTAAAGCAGCTAGCAAGATTATGCGGTTAGTTGGTCGTTAGTAAAAAGAGATTAAAGTTAAGTCAAAATATAGAAAAAGAGCTTGAACAATCAGGCTCTTTTTGGTTTGCCAAATTAGTTAAAAAATAGTAAAGTAGAATAGTAATTAAGTATAAATATGATTTCATTTTTACGTGGAAAAATCATAAACAAAGGCGATGGTTATATGATTTTAGAGGTTGGTAGTGTTGGTTATCAGGTTTTTATTACGCCGATAATGTTTGCTGAAATTGACATCGGACAAGAGATTGAAATATATACGCATCAATATGTCAGGGAAGACGCCTTGGATTTGTACGGTTTTAGCTCTATGGCTGAGTTGGAATTGTTCAAGTTATTAATTTCGATTTCTGGCATTGGTCCACGATCGGCTGTTGGAGTGTTATCAATTGCTAAAACAGATGATATTAAACAATCAATCGCTTCAGGTGATGCTTCGCTTTTAACCAAGGTTTCCGGCATTGGTCGGAAAACAGCTGAACGAGTAGTATTGGAATTAAGAGAAAAAATAGGCGCGATGAATTTAAGCTCTGGGAAAAAAGAATACGGCATGACAGCAAATAGCGATGAGATAGATGCTTTGGTAGCCCTAGGTTATTCTATTGGTCAGGCTCGCCAGGCTTTAAGCGAGATTGACCAAGGCATAAAAGATAGCGGAGACAGGATTAGAGCAGCCTTGAAGAAATTGTGAAGTAAAAATTAAGAGATAATAATTATATTAGAAAAAAAAGGATGAATATAATCGATATTAAAAATCAAAATGAATTAAATGATTTTGTTGTCAGTCAGAGCACTGGTCAATTTTTGCAATCATGGCAGTGGGGCGAGTTTCAGGAGAAAGTTGCCGGCAAAGTATTTCGTTTGGGTGTTTTTGATAATAAAGAAATTTTAGCGACCGCTACTTTGGTTAAAAAATTTTTACCAATGGGTAAAAGTTATTTCTTTTGTCCGAGAGGACCAATTTTTAAAAGCACCAAACATCAAACACCAATCATTAATTTTTTATTTGATGAGATAAAAAAAATAGCCAAAGAGGAAGGAGTAATTTTTATGCGTTTTGAACCGATTGAAGAATTACCGATTACCGATTACCGATTGCCGATAAAAAGAACTCTGGACGTGGAGCCAAAAAAAAGTTTAATTTTGGACATAACCCAAACCGAAGATGAATTGTTAAAGCAAATGCATCAAAAAACTAGATATAATATTCGTTTAGCTGACAAAAAGGGAATAAAGATAGTTGAAGGCGATGTTGGTGATTTTGAAGATTTATGGCGTCTTTTATGCGAGACAAATAGTCGAGACAATTTTCGTTTGCATGGCAAAAAATATTATCAAGAAATGTTAAAATTGAATAGTCGTTTTTTAAAGTTAGTTTTTGCACAATATCGTGGTGAAAAAATAGCTGTTAATATTATTACCACCTTTGGTGATACAGCCACCTATATTCATGGCGCTTCCGCCAACGAAAATCGGAATTTAATGGCTCCTCATTTATTGCAATGGCACAATATCACGACAGCGAAAAAGGCAGGTTTCAAACGGTATGATTTTTTTGGTATTGATGAAAAAAAATGGCCAGGGGTAACGAGATTCAAGAAAGGGTTTGGCGGGCAAGAAATAGAATATTCTGGCACATTTGATTTGATTGCAGATTCTGGCTGGTACAATATTTATAAAACAGTCAGAAAAGTAAGAAGAACATTTTGATTACTATATTTTAAAGTGTATGTTATGGATAGATTATTGTATTTGATTAAAAAGATAATTCCTAAAAAATTATTTAAAAAACTACAGCCTAGCTACCATTTTATATTAGCTTGGTCGGCAGCTATTTTTTTTGGTCGACCCAGTGAAAAGATGATTATTATCGGCGTTACCGGCACTACTGGCAAAACCACTAGTGCCTACATTATAGCTAAAATGTTGGAAGCCAGCGGTTGTAAAACCGGCTACACGTCAACAGCCATGTTTAATGATGGAGAAAAAGAATGGCTTAATGACAAAAAAATGACAATGCCGGGTAGATTTTTTACTCAGAAAATATTACGTAGCATGTTACGCAATGATTGTCAGTACGCAGTTGTTGAGACTACATCAGAGGGGATTTGCCAATGGCGACATCGTTTTATCAACTATGATATTTTAATATTTACTGGTCTTTATCCAGAACACATTGATTCACATGGCAGTTTTGAAAATTATCAGGTGGCAAAAATTAAATTGTTTGAACATTTAAAAAAATGTCAGACTAAATATTTTGATGAAAAGAATAAAATAGTGAAAGTAGAAAGCAGTCTTAGAAAAATCGAGTTAAGTAGAGTAAAAAAAACAATCATTGCCAATCTAGATGACAAGTATGCATCTTTTTTTCTGAATTGCTGGGCTGAAAAAAAATATGGTTATTGCAGACAGGATGTTAAGTTGGATAATGAAATAAAAAATTTAGAGACGATTAAGTACGAGAGAATAACTGAAGCAGAAAATGAAGATAAAATAAACTTTTTTGTTCAGGGTGAGAAAATGAATTTGGAATTATTAGGAGAGTTTAACGTCACTAACGCTATGAATGCCGTTTGTCTGGGATTGTCTCAAGGGCTATCGCTAGAAAAAATTTCTCAAGGTTTAAAAAGTATTCATAGTGTTCCTGGGCGGTTAGAAAAAATTAGTGAGGGGCAAAAGTTTACCGTGGTAGTGGATTATGCTTTTGAGCCGAGAGCAGTAGAAAAAATGTACGAGACTTTAAATAAAATAAAACATGACAAGATAATTCACGTATTGGGTTCAGCTGGCGGTGGGCGGGATGTTTCCCGAAGACCGAAACTAGGAAAGATTGCTGGCGAGATGACTGACATAGTTATTGTAACTAATGAAGACCCATATGACGATGATCCACAAATTATCATTGATCAGGTAGCCATCGGCGCAGAAAAAGCTGGAAAGACGCTGAAAAAAAATTTATTTAAAATTTTAGACAGACGCGAGGCAATTGCCAAAGCATTATCTTTAGCTAGTGATAATTCCCTAATAATTATTACCGGTAAGGGAAATGAACAGGCAATATGTATTGCTGGTGGAAAAAAAATACCTTGGGATGATAGACAAGTCACCAGAGAAGAGATAATAAAAAACCAAAATTAGTTTATTAAGCTAAAAATTATTGGTTTATGGTTTGTGGATAAATATGTTTATCCATTTTTTTAAAAAAAGTAAAATGTTTTTATTTTGCTAATATTAGTTTAAAAATAGTTTATTAATAAAATAATTAAAATAAAGAGAAAAAGTCTTGACAAGTTGCTATAATTATTGTTAATATTGGAAAAGGCTTTGAAAGAAAAAGTTGGTAAAAATTATAAAGTAATATAAAAATTTAGAGTGTTTGTAAAAACGGCCCCGTTTATGGTCGGGTAAAAAATTGCATAAATATAATTAAGTGCATAAAAGCCGTTTTTTTGTTTTTATAAACAATTTTCCATAAAAATTTTCAAAAATAAAAATAAAAACTCATTCCCCCATGCACGCTTATTCATCAAGCTTCAAATAAGTGGCAAAAATCTCAATTAATTAAAAAAGATTTTAGCAACTCAATTTAAAAAAATTGAGAATTTTTTGTATTCATTAAATTAACTCACTTTAATATACGATAAATTTTATGCCAAATAATCCTGACGTCCGTAAATTTTTTATAGATTCAAGCAGGGCTATACCTCTGCCTGATTTAATTGAAATACAAAAGGATTCTTATAAGTGGTTTTTGGAAAAAGGTTTGGCAGATTTGTTTGAAGAGGTAAACCCGATAACTGATTTTATCGGGCGAGACATGGAGCTTAACTTTGTTGATTATTGTTTTGACGAACCTAAATTCAGTGAAGTGGAAAGTAAAGAAAAAAATATTACTTTCGAAGCTTCGTTGCGCGTCAAAGCTAAACTATCAAATAAAAAAACCAATTTTAGCACCACTCAAGAAGTATTTCTTGGTGACTTTCCTTTAATGACTGAGAATGGCACCTTTATTGTTAATGGTATTGAAAGAGTTGTTGTTTCTCAGTTAATTAGAAGCGCGGGAGTTATTTTTACTTCAGAATTTATAAAAGGCAAGAAATATTATGGTGCAAAGGTTATTCCTAATCGAGGTGCTTGGCTTGAAATTGAAACTGATATCAACGGTGTGATATGGGTTAGAATAGATCGAAAAAGAAAAGTGGCGATTACTTCTTTGTTGCGCGCTTTTGGTTATTCTAGCGATGAAGAAATAAAAGAATTATTCTCTGACAAAAATGAGATAGCTGTTAAAAGGGAAGAAGGCCAAAGTTTTGGAGAAATTGATTATATTGAAGCAACTATTGCCAAAGATATTGCAAAAAATGAAGCTGAAGGACTTAAGGAAGTTTACAAAAGAATTAGACCAGGTGATTTGGCTACGACTGACAATGCTCGACAATTGATTCATGCTATGTTTTTTAGATTTGACCGTTATGATTTTGATCGAGTTGGTCGCTATAAACTCAATAAGCGATTTGGTTTTGACATACCCAATACAAAAGAAAATAGAATTTTACGTCGAGAAGATTTGATTGCTATTATCAAGGAAGTAATTAAAAAAAATATAACTCAAGAAACAGAGGATGATATTGATCATTTGGGCAATCGACGCGTTAGAGCAATCGGTGAATTGATTCAAAATAAATTCAGAGTCGGTTTGGCGCGTATGGAAAGGATTATTAGAGACAGAATGAGTATTATGGACGTAGATATCATTACGCCGAATAAGTTAATTAACGCTCGGCCGGTGATTGGCGTGGTGAAAGAATTTTTTATGTCTTCACAGTTATCTCAATTCATGGATCAAACAAATCCCCTAGCTGAACTTGAGCACAAACGAAGATTGTCAGCTATGGGACCTGGTGGATTAACCAGAGAACGAGCCGGTTTTGAAGTTCGTGATGTACATACAACTCATTATAGCCGTATTTGTCCAATTGCTACTCCAGAAGGTCCAAATATCGGTTTAGTTGGTCATTTA
>CAZKKV010000014.1:0-22982 GCA_964553705.1 uncultured Gammaproteobacteria bacterium | reverse complement strand
ATCTTATTTCTGAAAATGAATGGTTGACTATTGCCGAGAATATTATGCGAGTAGCAGAGAACGATATTGATACTGATGTTGACGGTATGCAATTAGCAACTAGCTCCTCTCCTTTACAAGGAGAGGCGGGGGTGAGGTTTACTTTAACTAATGACAATTCAATTTATGAATTCGTTGATGAGATTAGTGAGTGGACAGATCAGTTAGTAACTAGTGCTGGAATTATGACTCCAGTATCAGATGATTGGCAGGAATATTATGAAATTACCGACTACAAAGGTTTTAATATCGCGCCACCTTATTATTACAGCTCTACTAACGGCATTGGTACAATAAAAACAGGTTTAAGCAGTAATTTATTAAGAGGTTTTGTTAGAGGTGAGACTGGAATTTACGGCCTTGATTTAAGTAATTCGCCAACGATGGCTACTAGTACAATTGGTTTTAGATGCGCTAAATAGGGAGTAATTGATTGGCGATTAGTTATGAAGTAAAAAGTTTTTGGTTATTATATTCATGAAATAATAAATTATATTATAAAAATGTTGCTGATAGCATATCTTTTTTCAAGATATAAAAAATTCTGGCAATCATTGTCTAAACTTTCCTATTCACGACAATTTTTGCTCAAATTAATTATTATAATAACAGTCGTACATTTGGTTTTTTTTCCTAATATAAGAATTGTCAAAGCGGAAACTCTGTATCTTGGATCCGAAGTAATACTTTGTACAGCCGCGATTAGTCAGCCAGCATATACTAGTGAAACCAATCCGACAGTAACTGTTTATTGGGATTTTAGTTCAAGTAGCAGTGATTATGCTGATTGTGATGGAGCGCATACATTATGGAGTGATGGCACGGAGGCAGGTAATGATGATTGTCCTGCTCTTTCTGCTTCAACACAAGTCTCTTATTGGGTAGAAATAGATGACAACTCTGATTATTCTTCACCCGTGATTCAAACAGGAGAAATTTCTTCAAGTAATGAATATTATACTTATAGTGGCGCGTCTTTATCTTTTGGGACAACATACTATTGGCGAGTAATTATTAAAGATAATTATGGGACGATTACTGATTGGGCGACTGGCGAGGGAGGATTTATTCCTAACAAGCCGTCAATTAAATTAAAAGGTAGTATTAAATTAAAAGGTAGTATTAAATTAAAATAAAAAGATGAGTAAAAATAAAGAGAAGATAAAAATTATTTTAACATTAATTTTTTGTATGATTTTTTTAAGCGCTTGTGATTATTCAGAAAACAAAGATATGGCTAACAGGGAAGCGGAAAAAAATAAAATTGACTCAAACCTAACGGGTGGAAAAAAAAATATTCAGAAAGTTAGTTTTGACAGAGATGTCTCTTTTGAAGGCATAATTAAAAATATTCAAAACGGCGAAATAGATATTATGACTTCAGATGGCGGTAGCAAGAGAGTTAAACTAAAAGAAAATACAAGATATTTAAAGATTTATGTAAATATGAACGGGTTGCAAGTAAATAGTCGTGAAATAAGTTTGATTGATCTAGAAAAAAATCAAAAAGTAAAAATTGATTCTTATAACGCTGGAAACGAAAAAGAAGAAGATTTAGAGGCATTAATAATTAAAATTTACGAAACAGTAATTGAATAAATAACTTATAATATATTCATAATTAAAAAATATATGTTTGAAAAAATTGTAAATTTTATAAAATATAACAACGCCACTATACTAGTATTAGCTATAATTTTTGTATTAGGTGGTTCGGTTTTTGCTTCGGAAACCGGTCGTGAAGCTATTGGTGGGTCAAATACTTACATCGAGGGGGTTGATAACACTGTTTTACTAATGGCTGATTTGGAAAATTTCAATATGGATTTTACGATTGAAAATATCAAGGAAGATGATAAATATTATTATGTCAGATATACATTTTTGGATTTAGAAAATTTAAATAATTTGTGGCAATTTCAGTTTGAAGAAAAATTGAAAAAAGTGTCGAAAAAGTCAGGTAAAGATATGGGTATTTATTTAGCTGAAGAATTTAAGGAGGAATATGACGCTAGAATAAAGTATTTAAAAGAAGAGCAAGAAAAAGCCAATCAAGATGGTCCAGAAATTAGAACTGAAGTAACGGAATACACAGGTTTGATTGGTAAAACTTTAGATTTGGCAGGTAAGACTTTCCCTGGCTACGAACCAGTAAAAAAAATTAAACTACCAACACCTGATTTTTCTTTGTTGGTTGAAAGTTTTGACAATTCACCAATAGAGCCGAGTACAGTTGATACACTAGAAGATGTTTATAACAATTATATTATTGAGCATGATCCTGACGAAGATAATTATTTTGATGAATATGATAATTGCCCTTTGATCTATAATCCAGACCAAAAAGATATTGACGGCGATGGCTTGGGTAATAGTTGCGATGACAAAAATGATTTATTAACCGAAGAAGAAGCAGCCGAAGATGATTTGGAAAATTTAACTGAAACTACCATCCCGGTTGAAGACGATGAAAGCGTTTTTGTTGAACCAGAGAGCGTTGAAGTAGTGGATTTAAATGAAATAATTGAAGAGGAAAATGATATGACAGAAATTGACCAGGCAGAAGTTGATACTAGTGAAACGATTGAATCAGAACCAGTTGTTGAAGAACCAGAAGTAGTCGAAGTGGAAGAAGAGCCTGTCGTAGAACCTAGTGATGACTTAACAACTGAAGAACCAACTGAGTAAATTATCTTTTTTTATTGGTATTCCCACGTAGATGGTAATCTAGAAACGTTTGTATCGCCGACTAGTAGATTCCCAGTCAAGCTGGGAATGACAAAAGGTTGTTACCTTCAGGCGAAAAATCCCTTCCTTTCTGTCATCCTCGGGGCTCGGAGCGAAGCGGAGAGAACCCGGGGATCCAGTGAATATAACAAGAGTATGAATTCCCGCCTGCGTCTGTCTCGACGTCAAGGCTGGCGGGAATGACAAAATAAATAAGAAATGACAAAAGAAAAGAGTGCTATAAAACTTGGACAATATTGAAAAAAAGGATACAGTAAGATTATAAGTAAAATTCGAAATTTTTAATGCGTAATTTATAATTTAAAATATATGGATAATTTTGAACAAACTGTAAATTTGCGGAAAAAAATAGTTGAGCAAAAAAGGGCAAATAGAGCAATCACAGACAGTCAAATTAGCAAAATGCGTGAAGAAAAAAACCAACCATTTAGTCGAATTGACCAGCCAAATAGACCTAGAGTAAATGAAAATTTAATCAAAACTATCGTCTGGATTATAGCTATTATTGTAGTGGGAGTTGTTGTTAGTTGGCTATTTTTTAATAATGGCGGAGAAAATGAAGAGATGTCAAAAAATTGGTATGCTGTAAAATTAGTTAATGGCGATGTTTTTTACGGGAAAGTTTTAGACACTGAGTCTGACCCAGTTTTATTGACCAATGTTTATTACAATTACGAGCAGGACAAAGATGGTAAAAACACGAGTGAAGAAACTGGCAATTTGCGTTTGGTTAAGCGCGGGCAGGAAACACACGGCCCAGCTGGTGAAATGAGTATTGTCAGGGTACAGGTTCTATACATGGAACCGTTAAAAACCGACTCTAATGTTTTAAAAGCGATTCTGGATTACGAAAAATAAATTTCGAATTTCGAATTTTGATTGAATTTATAATGACAGAATTTCTAATTTTGAAACATCTAAAATTAATATAGTATTTTATGAATTTCGATTTAGAAGAGAGAACGGCAATATTTGGAGAAGAAATTATTAAATTTTGTAAAAGCATAAAACAGGACGTTATAACTAAACCAATAATAAATCAAATAATTAGATCAGGTACAAGCGTTGGAGCAAATTATTGCGAAGCAAACGGAGCAAGTTCAAAAAAAGATTTTAAGAATAAAATATATATTTGTAAAAAAGAAATACAAGAGACTAAGCACTGGATAAGAATGGCAATAACTGCTGTTCCGGAAAAAAGGGATGAAGCGAGAAGATTATAGTTGGAAGCTCAAGAATTAACCTTGATATTCGGTAAAATTATTTCATCATTAAATCATTAAAAATTAATCATTAAATCGAAATTAAAAATTCGAAATTAGAAATTTAAATTTTTTATTAAAAAATTTTAGTTATGTATAAATTCACAAAACTATCTAACGGTTTGCCGGTAATAATATCCCCAATGCGTGGCACTAAAACAGCCACGGTTTTGTTTATCGTCGGTACAGGCTCTAAATATGAGAATAAAATAAATAGTGGTATTTCTCATTTCGTTGAGCATATGATGTTTAAGGGGACAAAGAAAAGGCCGAATAGTATGGCGATTACGACGGAGTTAGATGCGATTGGTAGCGAAAATAATGCGTTTACTGACAAAGAAAATACTGGTTATTATGTAAAAGCTGAATCAGATCAGATAGAAATAGCCTTGGATGTTTTAAGCGACATGATAATGAATTCAAAATTTGACGCTAAAGAAATAAAAAAAGAAAAAGGGGTTATTACCGAGGAGTTAAATATGTATTTGGATAATCCGATTATGTATATTGAAGATTTGTTTGAGACTTGTCTTTATGGTAATACACCGGCTGGTTGGGATATTGTCGGCACAAAAAAAACTATAGCAAATTTTAAACGTACGGATTTTATAAAATATTGGAAAACACAATACGGCACAAAAAGTTCTTTGTTGTGCGTGGCTGGGAATACAAAAACAGATATAATCAAGTTGGTTAATAAATATTTTGGTCGAATGACCAGCAATAATTTCAATGATAAGATTGGCGTAGTTGAAAAGCAGGAAAAACCGGAAATAAAATTGCATTACAAACAAACAGATCAGGCGCATTTATCTCTGGGGGTTCGTTCGTATAGACATGATTGCAAAGACAAAATTGTTTTGAAAGTTTTGGCGTCAATTTTGGGCGGTTCTATGAGTTCACGAATGTTTAGCGAGTTACGGGAAAAAAGAGGCTTAGCTTATTATGTAAAAACTTTTAACCAGACTTATACAGATACGAGTTATTTGACCACTCAAGCCGGTGTGCCGATTGATAAAATTAACGAGGCGATAAAAATTATTTTGGGTGAATATTCCAAATTGATTTCAACAGGCAAGAAGAATAGAAATGTTAATACCAAAGAATTAAATAGAGTAAAAGAATTTTTAATTGGGCGGTTTGCTTTACAATCAGAACCATCGGATGCTATGGCTAATTGGTATGGTCGGCAGGGAATTCTAAACATTCAAACAGGTCAACCGATTATGACGCCAGAAAAATATTATAGTGAAGTAAAAAAAGTAACAATCAAGGATATACTAAGAGTGGCAAAAGATATTTTTACAAATCAAAAATTAAATTTAGCTATTATTGGACCATATAAGAATAGAGCGAAGTTTGAAAAAATATTGTCATTATAAAATGATGATAAAAAATTTTGAATTTTGAACTATAAATTTTTAATGAATTTCGAATATTATAATTTTCAATTTTAGACCATTTTTGTTGTTGTCATC
This sequence comes from uncultured Gammaproteobacteria bacterium, assembly GCA_964553705.1. Taxonomy (GTDB): domain Bacteria; phylum Patescibacteriota; class Patescibacteriia; order Patescibacteriales; family GWC2-42-12; genus CAYXNZ01. Next base: position 17,455 of record CAZKKV010000014.1, on the reverse strand, counting down.
TTGACGACTTCGCTTCTCGCAAGAAGCGAGGAGGAAAGATCTCGAAATTATAAATTAAATATGAAATAATATATTAAAAGGTTTAAAAATAGATTTTGTATAACTATATTTTTACTATCATCAGAGATCTCTCGTCGACTAATAAATTAGCCTTCTCGAGATGACAAAAAATAAATATATTTGCAATAATGAATTTATGGACAATTTACTCGAGAATTTAAACAAGGAGCAATTCAAGGCAATCGTGCATAAAGACGGTCCTCTTTTGATTGTGGCTGGTGCCGGTACAGGAAAAACTACTGTTATTACTCAGAGAATTGCTTATTTGATTGAACAAGGATGGGCTAAGTCAGACGAAATTTTAGCTTTGACTTTCACTGAAAAAGCGGCTGGCGAAATGGAAGAAAGAGTAGATAGATTACTACCCTGTGGTTATTTGGATTTATGGATTTCTACTTTTCATAGCTTTGGCGAAAGAATTCTCAAAGAGCATGGAATTGAAATTGGCTTGCCAGGCGATTTTAAATTATTAAATGAATTTGAGCAATGGGCGCTAATCAGAAAAAATTTGGATAAATTTAATTTAAATTATTATCAACCATTAGGTAATCCAACAAAATTTATCAAAGCATTGGTCAAGCATTTTTCTCGCGCTAAAGATGAGGACATTAGCCCGAGTGAATATCTTGAATACGCAGGGGAGTTGAGACAGAATATGGATGCAATGTTGTCGGGCGGTGGAAAAAGGCAAAAATCAAAACTATCTGTCATTCCGGCCTCCGAGCCGGAATCTAGAGTTAGACACGCTGAACAAGTTTCTGGATTGCGGGTCGTAGCCCGCAATGACAAAGCGGAAGGGCAAGAAATTGATCGTATAAACGAAGTAGCCAATGCTTATCATGTTTATCAGCAGCTTTTACTTGATAATAACGCTTTGGATTTTGGTGATTTAATAAATTATTGTTTAAAGCTTTTTCGCGAGCGACCGGCAATTTTGGAAAAATATCATCAACAGTTTAAGTTTATTTTATTAGATGAGTTTCAGGATACGAATTGGGCGCAATATGAAATGATTAAACTATTAGCTAAGCCAAAAAATAATTTAGTGGTTGTTGGCGACGACGATCAGTCAATTTTTCGTTTCAGGGGAGCTTCTATGAGTAATATACTACAATTTGTCAAAGATTTTCCCAAAGCTAAAAAAGTAGTTTTAATAAAAAATTATCGTAATCGTCAAAATATTCTTGATTTGTCATATAATTTTATAAAGCAAAACAATCCAAATCGTTTAGAACATCATTTAAACAATAAGAGCGGTAAGCAAACAATTAGTTTAAACAAAAAATTATTGGCAGAAAAAAAAGGTCAAGGGAAAATAGAAGTAATAAAAGGCAAGGATATGAGCGAAGAAGTTAATCTGGTGGTTGAGAAAATAATTGAACTAAAAAAAACAGACAAGGAATCAACTTGGAACGATTTTGCTATTCTAGTTAGAGCTAATGATAGTGCTAAAAATTTTTGTCAGATATTAGAAACCGCAGGCATTAGTTATCAATTCCTAGCTTCGCGTGGACTTTATACAAAGCCGTTGGTTATTGATATTATTTCTTATTTTAAGCTACTTGATGATTATCATGAAAGTCGAGCTATGTTTCGAGTGCTTAATTTACCAGTATTTAATTTTTCTTATCAAGAATTAGTAAATTTTAATTATTGGGCGAGGAAAAAATCTTGGTCTCTTTACGAAGTATTGACGAGTAGTGGTATTTTGCATCTGAAGAAGGAATCGCAGGATAAAATTAATAAAGTCATTACCTTGATTAAAAAACATACAGCACTAATTAAAAAAAAGAGCGCTAGTGAAATATTAATAGCTTTTATGAACGACAGTGGTTATCTACAGTATCTAGTCGGTCGGGATGACAGAGATAGTCAAGAGGCAGCTAACCTATTAAATCAGTTTATGAAGAGAATCCAGGTTTTTGAAGCTGGCAGTGACGAGCGTTCAATCAAGGCTTTTTTGGAAGAATTAGACATGGAAATGGACGCTGGAGAGGAAGGCAGTCTCGCACCAGATATGGAGGCTGGTCCAGAAGCAGTAAAAATATTAACCGTGCATGCTGCCAAGGGTTTGGAATTTAAATATGTTTTTATCGTCAATTTAGTTGACAAGCGTTTTCCAACAATTGAAAGAAAGGAGCAAATAGCCTTGCCAGACGCCTTGATTAAAGAAATTTTGCCAGTTGGCGATATACATTTAGAAGAAGAAAGAAGATTATTTTATGTAGCTGCTACAAGAGCTAAGTATGGTCTTTATTTTAGCTGGGCTGAAGATTATGGCGGGTTAAGAAAGAAAAAGCCTTCAAGATTTTTAACAGAGTTAAACTTAACTAATAATCAGGATAAGCTGACAAAAGCTAAAACTAATAAGACGCTTTCAAAGTATAGCCAAAAACAAATTGTTAGCGAACCGTCTGGCGAAGAAAAATTTGTTATGCCTAAACATTTTTCTTATACTCAGTTGGCGGCTTTTTCCAATTGTCCATACCAATATCGTTTTGCTCATATCTTGCGTATCCCAATAAGCGGCAAGGAGTCTTTTTCGTTCGGCAAGACAATGCATTCGACTCTACAAAAATTATTTGCCTTAGTGATAGAAAAGAGGGGTTTGGGTCAAGCTGATTTATTTAATCAAAACCAGGATAAATCTTTGACTCAGCCAAAAATTAGTTTGAACGAAATTATGAAATTATATGAAGAAAGTTGGATTGACGACTGGTATGACTCAAGTCAAAATAGAGAAAAGCGTCGTCAGGCAGGTCAAAAAATATTAAAAGTATTTTATGAAAAATATAAAAATAATTGGCCAGAAACAATATATTTAGAAAAAGGATTCAACTTTAAAATTAAATCGAATGGTGATACTTATACAATAAGGGGAGTGATAGATAGAATAGATAAGGCTGAAGATTGTTCTTCGAGTGATGTCAAAAGAATAAAGATTGTTGATTACAAAACTGGTCAGCCGAAAGACAAACTTTCTTTTAATGAGAAAGAGCAATTGTTTATTTATCAATTAGCAACGCGGGAAATATTTGCAGCTGATGTCGAATCTTTAGCTTTTTATTATCTGGATAATAACAGTGAAGTTGAGTTTTTAGGTACTGAAGATGAACTGGAAAAGGTTAAGAAAAAAATAATTAGTCTTATTGAGGAGATAAAAAAAGGAATATTTTTAGCTAAGCCTTCGAAGTTATGTAAATTTTGTGATTTCAATGGTATTTGTGAATTTAGAAAAACATGATTGATTTAAAAACTTTAATTAGTAAAACGGTAAAACGAAATCAAGCTAACAGCAAGATTAAGGATGCTTTAATTTTGTCATTTTTTAATCAAGCGGTGAAAAAATTTTTTAAAGGAGAATTTAACGGAAAGGTAAGTCCATTGTATTTCAAAGAAGGTAATTTAATAGTTGCATCGCTGTCAGCGACAGTGGTTGAGAAAATAAAGAAAGAGGAATGTAAGATTGTAGATTATATTAACAAAAATCTAGAGGAAAATTTAGTAGACAAAATTAATTATTTGACTTAATTTAAGCTAAAATTACTTGAAAAAATTTTGGCTATCTGGTAAAGTTTAATTATGCTATTACGTTGGTATTTAACAATAATGATCATAACAACAGCGGTGTGTTGGTCGGTTTTTTACTTTGTAATTCAGACAGTTAACCCGGAAATAACTAATTGGACTGGTTTTTTGTTGTTCTATTTATCTTTGTTTTTTTCAATAGTTGGTACGGCTTCAATTGTTGGTTTTATTATTCGTTTTATTGCTTTGAAAAACAAATTGGTTTTTAGCTCAGTAAAAGACGCTTTTCGTCAATCGTTTTTGTTCTCTTTTTTTATTATAGCTATTTTATATCTTTTATCTAAAGATTTATTTAGTTGGTTAAATTTATTATTGTTAGTAATCGGATTGTCGGTTTTGGAGTTTTTTATATTGAGTTATAGTAGAAGCGATACAGACGACGATATTGTTATGGAAGAACATGTTGACAGTGAAGAGGCAGAAGAAGAAAAAATTGAAGATTATTATTAATATTTTAAAGTTTATTTTATATTCTATATGAAAACGAAGTTGGTAAAAATTAAAGAAAAAGTTTTTCAAGCTTTAAACCAAGCAGTTGGGGCTGAACAGATAGGGGAGCTAGAAATAAAATATCTTGGGCGTCGTGGAGAGTTGAACAAAATAATGAAACAGATTGTTGATTTATCTAAAGCAGAAAAAAAAGAAATAGGTAAATTAGCAAATCAAATTAAGACTGACATTGTTGCTGAGTTCGATAAATACAAAGGAAATACCGGAAAAGATATTTTTAACGAAGGTGCATTAGACGTGACTTTACCGGGAGAAAAAATCGAACCTGGCCATCTACATCCAACAACAATTGTGCAACAAGAACTGGAGGATTTGTTTTCATCTATGGGTTTTATGATATTAGACGGACCAGAATTGGAAAGTGATTATTACAATTTTGAAGCTTTGAATATCCCCAAGTATCATCCAGCTCGTGATATGCAAGACACTTTTTACATTGATCATAAAAACGACAAAGATGAGTTTGATATGGTTTTGCGAACGCATACTTCACCAGTGCAAATAAGAGCAATGCAGAAATACGGCGCACCTTTACGGTGCGTGGTGCCTGGCCGAGCTTTTAGAAATGAAGCAACAGATGCTTGTCACGAGCATACTCTGTATCAACTTGAAGGATTAATGATCGATAAAAATATTTCCATAGCAAATTTAATTGCTGTAGTTAAAGAAATGTTGTCAGGTATATTTAAACAAGAGATTAAAATCAGAGTCAGGCCGGGATATTTTCCTTTTGTTGAGCCAGGCATAGAATTTGATATGGGTTGTCTAGTTTGTCACGGAGAAAAATGTCCGAGCTGTAAACATAGTGGTTGGTTGGAAATGATGGGTGCTGGCATGGTTCATCCAAATGTTTTAAAGGCTGGAGGAATTGATCCGAATATTTATAGTGGTTTTGCCTTTGGCATGGGAATAGATAGATTAGTTATGATGAAATACAAAATTGACGACATTAGACATTTTGAAAGCGGTGATTTAAGATTTTTAAAACAATTTTAATGTTAGTTAATTAGCGTGTTGGTTAATTAGTTTATAGTTTCTATGGGTAATGGATTGCAAGATTTAAAAATATATAAACTAGCAGTAAGATTAGAGATATTTATTTATAAAGTTCTTAAAACATTTCCAGTAGATGAAAAATTTAGAAGTATTGATCAGCTTAAAAGGTCATCTTCTTCAGTAGCAAACAATATCGCTGAAAGTTATGGAAAATTCTCATATAAAAGCAAAATATATCATTTATATATAGCACGAGGTGAAATCGAAGAAACAAGAAGTGGTATTGAACGGGCATTTAAAAAAGGATTTATTTCAGAAAATATGTGTCGATTTATTGTAGAAAAGTATACGGATTTAATAAAAACCACAAATGGTTATATTAAATATTTAAGAAAACAAGACACAATACAAAGTAACTAATATTACTAATATACTAATACGTATGTATTTATCTCTAGATTGGTTAAAAGATTTCGTTGATATTCCGAGAAATATTACGCCTGAAGAATTAGGTTTACGCTTAACTAGTCATACGGTTGAAATTGATAGCGTAGAAAAGCAAGTAGATAAGTTCAAGGATGTAGTGATTGGGAAAATCATTGAAATAAAAAAGCATCCAAACGCTGATCGACTGCAAATCGTCAAAGTTGATGCCGGAAAAGAAAAATTGGAGGTTGTTTGCGGCGCACCAAATATTGAAGCTGGGCAATTAGTACCATTGGCTTTGGTTGGAGCGATTTTACCAAATGGCATGAAAATAGAAGAAGCCGAAGTGAGAGGCATAAAATCTTACGGTATGCTTTGTGCTGAGGATGAAATTGGCTTAGGCGATGATCATGCTGGCATTATGATTTTATCATCAGGTAAGCCAGGACAGGTTTTTGGTGAATATTTAAAACTCAAAGACGTTATTTACGAGGTGGACAATAAATCAATTACTCATCGAGCTGATCTCTGGTCTCATTACGGTATGGCTCGGGAAATCTCAGCTTTTTTAAAAACTAAATTCAAAGTATACGAGGAAAATAGCAAATTACTTGTAGCTAAAAAAGAAAAGTTTAAACTAAAGGTAAAAATAGAAGATTATAAATTGAGCCCAGGATACATGGGAGTCTGTTTAGACGGTATAAAAATTGAATCTTCACCAGAGTGGATGCAAAGGAGATTGGTGGCGGTCGGCATGAGACCGATAAATAATATTGTTGATGTTACTAATTATGTGATGTTAGAGTTTGGACAGCCACTCCATGCTTTTGATAGCGGTTTAGTGGATGAAATAGTTGTTAGAAAAGCGAAAAAAAATGAAATAATGGAAACACTAGATGGTGAAAAAAGAGAAATGGATCAGGATATGTTAGTAATAGCAGATAACAAAAAACCAGTTGCTATTGCTGGCATAATGGGTGGAGCTAATAGTGAAATAAATAAAGATACTACTTCAATAATTATTGAATCAGCGAATTTTAATTTTTTGTCAATCAGAAAAACGGCTCAAAAATTAGGTCTGCGGACCGAGTCATCTGTACGGTTTGAAAAAGCATTAGACCCGAATCTATGCGAGACAGCTATTATTCGGGCGGTTGAGTTAATTAAGCAATTTTGTCCAAAAGCCCAGGTAGTTAGTAATTTGGCTGATGAGAAAAAGTTTAAACTCAATCAAGGACCGATTGAATTAAATATTAGTTGGCTTCAAAATCGAATAGGCAAAGAAGTAAGCGAAAAAGAAGTGTTAGATATTTTGACTAAGCTTGGTTTTTCTTGCGATGTGTCTGGTGACAAAATTAGCATAATCGTACCAACTTGGCGGGCGAATAGAGATGTTAGTATCCCAGAAGATATCGTTGAAGAAGTGGCTAGAATTTACGGTTATAATAATATAGAGCCAGTTATGCCGAAAATTGACATGAAACCTCCGTTGGTTGTTGAGGAATTGGTTTTCAAGAAGCAAATAAAAGAAATTTTATCTGGTAGTGCCCGCGCAACCGAGGTTTACAATTATGCCTTTGTCGGCGAAGAACAATTGAAAAAATTGAAAAGTGATATTAATGGACACATAAAGCTGGCCAATCCACTCGCTTCTCATCAAACCTTTTTACAAAAAAGTTTAGTGCCAAACCTTTTAGAAAACGTAAAGACAAACCAAGCGCGATTTAACAATTTTTGTTTATATGAGATTAGCAATGTTTTCTTTGACAGCCTAGGTGATATTAGCAAGGACGGTTGTAGTGAAGATAAATTGCCATATCAGGAAAATTATTTAAGTATAGTGTGCGTCGGTAGTTTACAAAATAAAGAAGTGTTTGATGAGCTGAAAGGCATAATAAATCATTTATTGAATTTATTAGGTTTAATTGGTAGTTATAGTCAGACAGAAACGGTTTTGAATTGGGCAAAAACTGGAATAACTGCATCGGTGATGATTGGTGATAAATCAGTCGGCTATGTGACAAAATTGGATAAAAATGTCGCATTAACTATTGGTATCAAAAAAGATGTGGCTGTAGCAGAGTTTAGCTTGAGAGAATTATTTGAGATTTTTCAAAGCAGATTGGAGGTTAAATATAATGACATTCCCAAGCATCCGCCGGTTATCAGAGACTTGGCCTTTGTTGTTAAAGACGAAATATTATATAATGACATTAAGGAAGAAATTATCAAAGTAAGCGAGTTGATAAAAAAAGTTGAACTGTTTGATGTATACGCTGGTAAAAAACTGGGAGCAGGAAAGAAAAATTTGGCCTTTAATATAATTTATCAGGCTGACAAAACTTTAACTTCTGGTGAAGTGGATAAAATCCAAAAGCAAATAGCAGAAAGATTAAAAGAAAAATTTAACGCTCAATTAAGAGATTTTTAAATACATTATGTACGAAATAAAAAGTATTAATAAAAAATCATTAGCCAAAATTATTGGCTTGGTTTACGGTTTGGTTGGTTTTTTTGTAGCGATTGGCGTGGCTATTTCAACTATGGCTAATATAATTTCAAAGAAAGACTTTGAAGGGTCAGTGATAATGGTTACTTTGTTTAATTTTGGCGCAGGTTTATTATTGGGGGTTGCTACAGCGATTGTTGCGGCTATGATTGGCTGGCTGGTGGGCTATATTACTGGCGGTATTTATAATTGGTTTGCCAAAAAAGCAGGAGGTATCAAAATAGAATTAGGCAGAGTTGAAGACGAGATACCAAAACAAAAAATAGATTAGTTTTTAATTTAAACATATGATTTTTATTCAAGACAGTCGAGATTTATTATTAATAGTCATCGCTTTTTGTGTTTTGTGGCTGACAATTTTCACTGCTTGGTTTATTTATTATCTAGTGATGATTATGAGGCAATTTTTTCAGATAATAAAAGATGTTAGAAAAAAAATTGAAAAAGTTGATGAGGTTATAAAAACGGCCAAGGAAAAAATAGAACACAGTGCTACTTACGTGGCTTTGATTGGAGAAGGTATCAAAAAGATTGTTGAATTAATGAAAGATAGAAGCGAGAAAAAAACAACAAAAAAGAAAAAGAAATAGAAGTATAATAAAAGTTAGTATAAAAAACAATCCCGAGCATTCGGGATTGTTTTTTATACTGAAAATGTATTTGTTAAAATTATTTTACATAGCCACATTCTTTTTGACTGCATTTGACACCACCTTGGTTGTCTTCTACTAGTAGATTATTGCAGTCCGGACATTTATCTCCAGTTGGTTTACCCCAAAAAGTTTTTTTGCATTCAGGGTATTGGTCGCAAGCATAAAAAACTCCTCGACGACTAAATTTTTTGATTATTTTACCTTGGTCACATTCGGGGCATTTTACGCCCGTTGAATTGTCATTTTCTTTAATATTTTTGATGTTTTTACATTTTGGATAACCAGTACAGCCAAGAAAAGGTCCGAATCTACCGACTTTTATGGCCATTGGCGAACCACATTTATCGCAAACTTCTTTGTTGTATTTTTTAGTTAATTCTTCGATTTCTTTGCTGTCGTCTTTTCCGTTTTTGTCTTTATCGGTTCCAGATATGGATTTTATGTTTTTGCATTCAGGAAAAGCGCTACAAGCGAGAAATTTACCATAACGTCCGGTTTTAATGATCATTGGTGCGCCACATTTGTCGCACACTTCATTTGATTTTTCTTCAGGCATAATGTCTTGTTTATTTATTTCTTCGTATTTTTTATTTAAATTTTCATGAAAAGGAAGATAAAAATCTCGAATAACTGGTTGCCAGTCAATTGTACCATCGGCAATTTTGTCTAAATCATTTTCTACATTTGCAGTGAATTGGTAATCAACTATCTGATGAAAATGTTTAATCAATAAATCGATGACAACGAAAGCGATGTCGGTTGGCGATAGTCTTTTATTGTCGTCCCGTTGAACGTAATTTCTATCAATAATAGTTGAAATTGTTGGAGCGTATGTTGACGGTCGGCCAATACCATATTTTTCCATAGATTTGACTAGTCCGGCATCAGAATATCTAGCTGGCGGTTTTGTAAAATGTTGTTCTTTATTTAATTTAACCAAATCAAGATTTTCATCTTTTTCTATATCTGGCAATTCAATTTCTTGGCTTTTTTCTGGGTATATTTTTAGGTAACCGTCGAATTTTAACATCTGACCAGTAGCTCTAAATTCGTAATCGGTTTTAATGGCACTTATGTCAATCGTTGTTGAATCAACTTCAGCTGATGGCATTTGACTTGCTATTGAGCGTTGCCAAATTAATTTGTATAGCCTGCTTTGGTTTTTGTCCAATTTTTTTTCTAAATATTCAGGTGTCTGACTGGCTTCAGTTGGTCTAATAGCTTCATGGGCTTCTTGAGCGCCTTTTGCCTTAGTTTTGAATTTTTTAGGTGTTGCTAGCGAATATTTTTCACCCAGACTTTCCTTTAAATATTTTTTTGCGTCGGTTAAAAATTTATCTGATAAATTTAGAGAATCAGTTCTCATGTAGGTGATATACCCATGCTCGTATAGTTGTTGAGCAATGACCATTGTCTGTTTGGCTGAAAAACCAAGCCAACGATTGGCTGTTTGTTGCAAACTTGATGTCGTAAATGGTTTTGGCGGATTTTTTTTCGTCTTTTTTCTCTCAACATTCAAAACTTTATAGTCAGCTTTCTCTAATTTTTTTATAATTTTATCAGCATGTTTTTGGTTTTTTACTTCTAACTTATCAATAGTTTTTTTGCCGATTTTATTTAGTCTGGCTACAATTGATTCTTTACTAATTGTTTTTAGGTCGGCTTCAATCGTCCAGTATTCCTCGGGTTCGAAAGCTTTAATCGATTTTTCACGTTCAACAACCAATCTGACTGCCACTGATTGAACGCGACCAGCCGAAAGACCTTTGGCAACTTTTTTCCAAAGAAATGGCGAAAGCTCATATCCAACCAATCTATCCAAAATTCGTCGTGCTTGTTGCGCATCAACTAATTTTTGATCAAGTTGGCGTGGTTTTTCGAGCGCTTCAAAAATAGCTTCTTTGGTAATCTCATGAAAAACAATGCGATCGGTTGATGTGGGGTCTATTTTTAGGGCCTTTGCTAGATGCCAAGCAATAGCTTCACCTTCTCGGTCTTCGTCAGTCGCGAGAATAATTTTGTCAGATTTTTCAGCTAACTTTTTTAATTTAGAAACGTTTTTTTTGGCTTTTGTTGGGATTATATATTTTGGTTCAAAATTATTTTCAATATCTACGCCCATTTCGCTTTTTGGCAGATCTCTTATGTGACCATAAGAAGATTCAATTGTATAATCAGAACCAAGAAATTTACTGATAGTTTTAGCTTTTGTTGGTGACTCGACGATAACAAGATTCATAAATCGTTAAATTTATTTTTTAATTTATTCGATGTGTAATCTTTTATTAAAAATTTTATAAGCAGATTATCTGGACACAACGTATTGTGTTCCACCCAAATTTTTTACCATACCCTTCATTTCCATTATGGTTAATGCACTATTTATAACTGAGGTGTTAAGTTTTGTCAATTTTATTAATTCATCAATATGCATCGGTTCATGATTTAACTGCGATAAAATCAGCTCTTCTTCTACTGATTCTGGAATGATTTTTTTGTTGTCTATATATTCGGCTACTTGAGTTAAATCAAGCGCTTCAATAATATCTTGCGCTTCAGACACTACTTTGGCGCCGAGTTTGATCAAATTATTTGCGCCGATTGAATTAACGGAAAAAATACTACCTGGAACGGCAAAAATCTCACGATTTTGTTCTAATGCGTAGCGAGCTGTTATTAAAGCACCTGATTTTTCACTTGCTTCAACAACTAGAGTTGCCAGACAGAGTCCAGCAATTGTTCTGTTTCTTTGCGGAAAATGGTGTTTCATGGGCAGAGCGCCAAGCGGAAATTCGGAGAATACAATACCATCAGATTCAACAATTTTGTTTGCTAAATAGCGGTTTGCAGAAGGGTAAATACTTTGTTTGTCTAGTCCTGATCCGAGAACAGCAATAGTTTTTCCATTCGTTTCGAGAGCAGTAGCATGTGCCAAAGTGTCAATTCCTAGAGCTAGTCCACTAACTATAGTTATGTCGTTTCGGGCTAAATCACTAACTATTTTTTCTGTTACTTGTTGTCCATAATTGGAATATTTTCTTGATCCAACTACAGCCAGATTGAATTGGTCTAAATTTTTTATTTGTCCGCGATAATAAAGCAGGGGAGGCGGGGCGTATATTTCTTTTAAAAGTTTTGGATACAATTGATCGTCGATGGTAATTATTTTTATTTTTTCTTGCTCCATTTCTTCTAATAGTTTATCTGGATTGATGCTCATTTTCACGGCAGTAAATTCTTGGGCCATTTTTTCTTCAAGTCCGGCACGTTGTAGTTCTTCGGCGGTTGCCCAATAAGCATCTTTGAGTGAGGGAAAATAGTTTTTTATTTTTTTGAATCTAACTGGTCCAAATTTTGGGAAGCTATTTAAAGCCAGCCAGTATTTTGTATCATTTTGCATGGGAGAAAAAGAGTAAATTAATTGTCAAGTATCATTGAGATATTATAGGTTGACAAGATATTGATATCGTGTTAATCTGTATTGATTTACTTTTTTGCTAGTGTTTAATTTTCTGCTTGCTGAAGAACTTGATTTTCAAATAATTATCCTCCTTGATTATTTGTATAATCTGTGTTTTTGACAGTAAGCAGAAAATTAAACACTATTTTAAAAAATATTTTTTTGATTTAGACTTTGATTTTTAAGAGTTTTAATATTATAATTTATAATAGACAGTGAAGCGTTTTTAGGATAATAAAAAAATAGCGTTCACAATTTTGCCTAGGAGTGACAAAGTTAATCTCCCTCCTGATTAGCCTCTTGTCTTAATCCGAGCGAGTCTCTAGCTCTTAGGCATATTTGTGGGCGTTATTTTTTTATGCAAAAAAGTATTTTATAGGCAGAAAAAACATTTATAATTTTATCAGTTTATAAGATTTCGTCTGAAATTTGTATTATTTGATTGTTAATAACTGCTAGTTCTTCTTTGCTAAAATTTTGCAAGACGAATTTTTCCGCTGGAATATTTGTTTCATTTTTTGCTTTTATGCCAATTCTAATTCTTTTAAAATTTTTAGTTTTGAGATGATTGATGATTGACTTAACGCCGTTGTGACCAGCACTAGTTGAGTTGATTGAGTTTTTGTATTTGCCGAATTCAATATCCAGATCATCGTGGATGACAGTCAGTTTGTCTGATAAATCGCTATTTTTTAGAGTAAACAAACCCAATCTTTTGGGTATAATTTTATAGTAATCCATTATTGGCCTAACTGCTTGTCCAGAAGCATTCATGTATGTTTGTGGTTTGGCTAAAATTATTTTATTATTCTTTGCAATTATTGATTTTAATTTTTTGTTTTCTAGCCAGGTTAGGTCCATTTTTTTTGCTAAAAAATCAATCGCCATAAAACCAGAATTGTGTCTGGATTGCTCGTATTTTTTACCTGGATTTCCTAGTCCGATTATTATTTTCATATAATTTAAATTATTTTTCTTGAGCTCTCCTTCTTTACTTTTACGGTTATTGGGGCACCAGCGAAATTAAACTTGTCTCGCAAACGATTTTCAATAAAACGGACATAAGAAAAATGTAAGTCATCTTTTTTTCCAATATTTAGTTCAAATTGTGGCGGATTAGTTCTGACTTGAGATAATTTGTATATCCTAGGGTGTCTATTGCCCTTGCCTTTGGCTGGTTTGTGAATTTTTACTATTGAATTTAAAAATTTAGTTAACTGAGAATCACTTATTTTTATTTCTCGACTTTTTTTAATTTCAATAATGAGATCCATTATTTTGTCTACCTTTGAACCGGTTAAAGCTGATACAAACTGAATTGGTGCGAATCGAGTGAATGGTAAAAAACCATTAATATATTGTGTGAATTTTTTAGTATCTTTTTCTTTTATTAGATCCCATTTGTTAGCAATCAGAATAAGACTTTTTTTTCGGTTTAATATTTCTTCGGCTATTTTTGATTCTTGTCTGGTTAATTCTTCGTTAATATCAAAAACCATAAGGGTTATATCTGCTTTTTTAAGGATGGATAATGATTTATCTATGCCGTGTTTCTCAAGTCCTTTTGTTTTTCGACCCTTTTTGCTGATACCAGCTGTATCAACAAGAGTAATAAGATGGTTTTTATATGTTATTTCAGTGTCTTGAGGTTCTCTGGTGGTGTGTGGAATTGGGCTAACAATAACTCGTTCATAGCCGAGAATAGAATTTAGCAAACTTGATTTACCGACATTTGGTTTTCCCAAAATGCAAACCTTGATTTTATTTTCATTCTCGGGTTGTGAAACATAATCCTTTTTGCTTTTATTTTTTTTGATAATTATATCTAGCAAATCACCAGTACCACTACCGCTAGCAGCAGATACAGGTATTGGTTCACCTAAACTTAGTTTATAAAAATCTGCAATCTTTGCTCTTTTACTTGGACTATCAGTTTTATTTACCACCAAAATTATTTTTTTATTGGGCACAATTTTCTTTACTATAATTGCCATTTGTCGGTCTTGAGGCAGTAGACCAGTTTTGTTATCAACTACGAATAAAACCAAGTCAGCTTTTGTTAAATATTCTTTGGCTTGTTGCTGAACTTTTATTTCTATGTCGTTGGTTTTTATTTTTTTGCCAGTTAAATATTTTAAATCCAAGATGCCGCCAGTGTCGATTAATTGGAATTTTTTTCTTTGCCATTCAACTTCACCGATATTACTATCTCTAGTGGTACCTTCGGCGTTTGCCACTAATGCTTGTGATTTTTCAGTTAGACAGTTAAAAAGAGTCGATTTACCAACATTGGTTCGACCAAAGATAACTATGTTAGCTAATTTTTGTTTAGATAATGTCATTTTCATATTTCCATTTTATATTTCCGGATTAATTGTTCCAGAATTAGTTTTGTCAGCGTCTTGTCCTAAAATGATTATAAAATCTGGTTGAACAGGATTTTTTTCCTCATTTAATTCATTGGCTAAATCATCTATTAGCCATTGTGGCAAACCGAGTGAGATATTAGCGTTTAGTCTATCTTTTAATATAGCCAAGGAATCAATTTTTTCTCCGTAAGTTAGATCGTAGATAACTGTTTTTTCAAAATTTTGCCTACTGCAATTACCAATTCGGATAACATCATAACCATACATAGCTAAATCCAATGCTACTTCTGATGCTAAACCGTTAACCCAAGTGCCATTTCTTACTTCTAGAGTGGCCTTTTCTTTAACTATTGCTGTTTTTGATTGAAGAGGTGCTTCTTCAAAAAAATTATTAATTAAATATTGTATTTCTGAAAAATCGCCACTTCTTGGAATTAAAATATAAGCGCCATCTTCGGTAATCATGCTTGTTAAAAGTCCACTAGGAGCATCACTCAATGTTTTACTAACAATACTTTCATTATTAATGTCTTTGAACATGTTCCATAATTTGATTATTTCCCACAATTTTAGGTTTGTACTGAAATGTTCTTCCACATCTTTTATAATATTTGCTGCCATCGTCGGTTTAAAAATAATATGTCTGGAAATAATTTTGTCTTTTATTGCCTGTAGAATTTTTTGTTGGCGTTTGGCTCGACCAAAATCAGAACCTTCAATACCGACAGAATGTCTTGAACGAGCGTATTTTAAAGCTAATTCTCCGTCCATTTCTTGCCAGCCCTTTTCTATAAAGAGATGTTCAAATCTTTCTTCCCATGGAGCATCCTCGTTTCCCATAATTGGATATGCCGAGTCATTAATAGTATTTTCAACTTCAATTTTAATTCCGCCAATTTCATTAACGATTTTTACAAAGCCGGCGAAATCAACTCTGACATAATAGTCTATTGGTATATTAAGCACATCGCTGACAGCTTGACTAGTGGCTAATCCACCACTATCGCTATTTTGCGCTTCAGCAAAGGCATTGATGTTGTTAATTTTTCGCCAGCCCATATTTTCAACAGGAATAGATAAATCTCGGGGGATTGATAATAGAGCGATTTTTTTTTCTTCGACATTTAATGTTGCCAGAATTATAGTATCTGTCAGATATCCGCCGTCATGATTTTTTCCACCCATACCGAGAAGTAGGACATTGATAGTTCCTCGATCCTCGCCTTTGAGTTGATTATCGGCACTTTCAACTAGGTGTTTTATTTGACCGATAATTGGTATGTAATTGACCCACGTAGATTGGTTTGATTTTTTGGTGTTAGATGAAAACAAAAATAAACTCACCATAACAAAGATAAATAGATATAAAAAAAGTTTCCTCTTTTTTGTGTTAGATGAATTTTTGATGGTTGATTGATGGAGATCGTTTTGATCTGAATTATGATTAAGTAAGTCTATTTTTTTATTCATAGATTAAACAATTGAAAAAACTCTAATTACTTCATAATTATATAGAGATTTTTTGTTTTTGACAATGTTTGTTGTTGTAATCGTGAAGAATAATTTATTTTAGACAAAAGAGAGGAGGGGATAAAAGCTTCTTTTCTTTTTTGTTTTGGATATAACAACTTTTGTTAAGTGATTTTTGGCTGTGTATTAGTCAAAAGGTTCGTAAAAAATAACACTATTTGTGAATTATTTTTTAAAGATAAAAATACTTAATATTAGCTTAGAAATTAATATTTTTGTGACAATGTACGACAATCATTGACAATGGACGACATTATATAGTATAATTTTAGCATAATTATCTTTTGTTAATCCTAAAAGCAGAGAATGTTTAGTAAAGATAATCTGTTAACCATTCAAGAAGTCGCCAAAGTCCTCAAAGTTAGCAAGAGGACTGTTTATCGTTGGATTGATTCAGGCGATTTAAAAGTAGCCCGAATAGGTAGGAAAACCTATCGGGTTTTTGGTAGTGATTTAAAAAAGTTTATTCGTAAATATATCAAATAATAACCCCATATTTTTGTGATAAGAAAGAAAGTTTCTAAAAAAAGTAAAGCTGAAAAGATGCCTCTATCAAGAAAGCAGATTGTTTTTCTATTGATGACAATAATATTTTTTGGTATGGCCTATGTTTTGCCTGTCTTGGGTTATTCTTTCGAAGGTCAAATAAAAGACACAATAAATTTATCTCAAAAAATAGCAGGTCGGTTTATTAAAGACGTAGCGAAAGATGTGTCTGGCAAATTTTTGTTACTAACCAGTGATGATGAAAAAAACAAAAGTCAAAGAGGCTGAGTGGCTGGCGTGACCGAAGAAAATCAGGGGCAGTTCGCCAGTCGATTGTTAGCGATGGCCAATGTTACGGCTAACCGCGGTCGGCAAGCAGTTGCTTCGGCTAAAAGCAATGTCAAAGTAGCCCTCAATCAATCAGCTGATACGCAAAAAGACCTATCTTATATCCTCGGAGAAAAGATGGCAGATTTAACTTTGACTAGCGCACAAAAAGTAGCTAGATATTCTCAATCAGGTTCAGATAAATTAGCGCAAGCCGCTACTAAAGCCAGAGAAACCAATGAAGCTATTGTAGAATACAATCAGTCAGGCAAAAGCTATTTAACCAAAGAGACAGCTAGGTCAGCTCTGTCATTAGGAGATATTTACACTAGAGTGATTGATTTTATTATTCCAGATAGTTTGAAGTCTCGTTACGCCCAAATGTATCAGACTGATACAGAGGAGAAGTTAGTTGAAACAGAAAGAGTAGTTACTGGACCAGTTAATACCCAAATGATTGTTAGACAACCTTTGTCTAACCCAAACAAAATTAATGGCAATCTAGATATTACTGGTAATGTTTATGCCAATCAAGAATTAA
>CAZKKV010000013.1:0-23515 GCA_964553705.1 uncultured Gammaproteobacteria bacterium | reverse complement strand
ATTAATTAATGCTCGTCCAGTTATTGGCGTAGTTCGTGAATTTTTCATGTCCTCTCAGTTGTCTCAGTTTATGGACCAAACTAATCCATTGGCTGAATTGGAACATAAACGTCGCTTGAGTGCGATGGGACCTGGTGGTTTAACTCGTGAAAGAGCTGGGTTCGATGTTCGTGATGTGCATTCTACTCATTATGGCCGTATTTGTCCAATTGCTACTCCTGAAGGTCCAAATATTGGTTTAGTTGGTCATTTAGCCAGTTATGCCAGACTGAATAGCTATGGTTTTATTGAAGCGCCTTATCGTAAGGTCATGCATGACATTGAAAATAATCCTGACATTACTGAAGGAAAGATTCTCAGAGAAGATATCTATGAAATAAAAACTGACGGCGAGAGGGGTAAATTGATTGCTTCGGCTGGGAAAATGATTGATAAAAAATTAGCCAAAGAAATAAAAGAAAAATTAGGCCATACTACTATCCCGATTAAGCCGATTGTTACTGATGAAATATTATATCTTGATGCTTTTGAAGAAGAAAAATATATTTCTGCCGCTTCAACCACACCGGTTGACGTTGACGGCTATTTCTTGATAGATAAAGCTGAATCTAGAAAATATGGTAATCCTTCAATCGAAGAAGTACATAACATTGACCTGATTGGCGTAGCAGCTAATCAGATTGTTTCGGTTGCTACTTCCCTGATTCCTTTCTTGGAACATGATGACGGTATCAGAGCTTTGATGGGAACAAATATGCAACGTCAGGCAGTACCATTAATTGCAGCTGAGTCGCCGATTGTTGGCACTGGTGTTGAAGCAAGAGCGGCTCAAGATTCGGGTCACATAATAATAGCAAAAGAAGAAGGAGAAGTTTCCAAAATTGATGGTTCAGTTATTGAGATAAAGAACAAGCAAGGCAAAGTAACTACATATACATTGGGCAAATATTTACGCTCTAATGCTTCAACCTGTATTAATCAAAGACCGATTGTTAATAAGGGGGATAAAATAAAAAAGGGACAGGTTTTAACTGACAGTTCAGCGGTTGATAAAGGAGAGTTGGCGTTGGGACGTAACGTTTTGGTGGCTTTTATGTCCTGGGATGGCTACAACTATGAAGATGCGATTATTATTTCGGAACGTCTAGTTAGAGAAGACGTTTATTCCTCTATTCATATTGAAAATTATACTCTAGATGTTCGAGATACAAAATTGGGCGCAGAGGTCGTTACTAATGACATCCCAAATATTAGCGAGGAAAAGTTAAAGGATTTAGACGAAGGAGGTATTATTAGAATCGGCGCTCAAGTATCAAGTGGTGATATATTGGTTGGTAAAATTACGCCAAAAGGTGAAACTGAATTATCAGCTGAAGAAAAATTATTGAGAGCAATTTTTGGTGATAAAGCAAAAGACGTCAGAGATTCTTCTCTGTGCTTGGAACACGGTGAGCACGGTAAAGTTGTTGATATAAAGATTTTTTCTCGAGAAGCAGGTGATAAATTGTCGGCCGGAGTAATCCAATCAATTCAAGTTACTGTGGCTAATTTAAGAAAAATTCAGGTTGGCGATAAAATGGCTGGTCGTCATGGAAACAAGGGTGTTACCTCAAAAATTGTGCCAGTAGAAGATATGCCGTACCTAGAAGATGGCACGCCAATTGATATAATTTTGTCACCGCTAGGCGTTGTTTCAAGAATGAATTTGGGACAATTATTAGAAACGCATTTAGGATGGGCGGCAAAAACTTTAGGTTACAAAGTAGCTACCCCGCCGCTAGATGGAATCACACAAGAACAAATTATTGGCGAGTTAAAGAAGGCCGGCTTACCAGAAGATGGCAAAGCAGTACTCTACAATGGGAAGACTGGCGAATCTTTTGATAATCGAGTGGTAGTTGGCTGGAAATATATGTTGAAGTTAAATCACATGGTTGAAGATAAGATTCATCAGCGTTCGATCGGTCCATATTCTTTGATTACCCAACAGCCGTTAGGTGGTAAAGCTCAATTTGGTGGACAGAGATTTGGTGAAATGGAAGTCTGGGCGTTAGAAGCTTATGGCGTGGCTCATTGTCTTCAAGAAATTTTGACGATTAAATCAGATGATGTTCCTGGAAGAAGTAAAGCATATGAAGCAATTATCAAAGGAGAGTCGATTAGAAAACTTAATGTGCCGGAATCTTTTAATGTGTTATTAAGGGAATTGAAAGGATTAGGTTTAAACATTGAATTAATGAAAGATAATAAGGTGGTTGATTTTGAAAGTTCTGACAGGGAAGAGAAACGAGCAGAAGTTGCTGAAGAATACAAAAACGATAAAAAGATAAATTAAAATTATAAATATAAAATTACTAATATTATGCTTAATCCCATAAGAACGACAGATTTTGACGCGATAAAATTAAAATTAGCTTCGCCAGAAGAGATTTTATCATGGTCTTACGGTGAAGTTACTAAACCAGAAACAATTAATTATCGTACTCAAAAACCAGAAAAAGAAGGTCTTTTCTGTGAAAAGATATTTGGTCCGTCAAAAGATTGGGAGTGCTATTGTGGCAAATATAAAAAAATACGCTACAAGGGCATCGTTTGTGATAAGTGTGGCGTTGAAGTTACTCGAAGCGCTGTCAGACGTGAAAGAATGGGTCATATAAAACTAGAAGCGCCAGCAACTCACATCTGGTTCTTACGAGGCACTTCTTCTAAGATTGGTTTAATTTTAGATTTAACAATGCAAGCGCTAGAGAAGGTTGTTTATTTTGCCAGTTTTATAATTAGTGAAGTAAATGAAGATTTACGACAGGCGACTTTAGATCAAATTAAACAAGAGTTTAAATCAAAGAAAAAATCAATTGAATCGGAATTTTCTAAACAGTCAACTGAAATAAAAAATAAAAAAGGTAAATTGAAAAACGAAGGGAAAAGCGACACAGATATTGAAGAAGTAATTAGCCAAGGGATAGATTCTCTGGAAACTATCAAGAATGAAAAACTGCAAAAACTAGATCAAGCGCTTGATCAGGCACAGAAAGAATTAAAAGAATTAAAGCCAATGTCGGTTATATCAGAAACTACTTATCAAAATTTAAGTTTAAAATATGGACATATTTTTACTGCTGGGATTGGAGCGGAAGCTGTAAAAAATCTATTAAAAAATATTGATTTAAACAAAACAATTGAAAAACTAGAAAAAGAATTGACTTCATGTATAGATTCCAAAAAGGAAAAATTAGTTAGACGATTAAAGTTATTAAAAAATCTTCGAGCAAACGATATTAATCCGGAATGGATGGTAATGGCAGTTATTCCAGTAATACCACCTGATTTAAGACCAATGGTTCCATTGGATGGCGGTAGATTCGCCACGTCTGACTTGAATGATTTGTATCGAAGAATAATCAATCGTAATAATCGTTTAAGACAGTTAATTGAATTGAATGCACCAGAAGTAATTTGTCGAAATGAAAAAAGAATGCTTCAAGAAGCAGTTGATGCTTTGATTGATAATTCAATCAGACATGGCAAAACAGTAGTCGCGTCAACTGGGCAGAAGCGTATGCTAAAATCTTTGGCTGATTCATTAAAAGGCAAGCAGGGAAGATTTCGACAAAATTTACTAGGTAAAAGAATTGATTATTCAGGTAGAAGCGTTATTGTGGTTAATCCAAACTTAAAACTTGGTGAATGCGGAATGCCAAAAAGAATGGCCTTGGAACTATTTAAACCATTTATTATAAGTAAATTAATTAAACAAGAGATTGTTCACAATGTTCGCAGTGCATCAAGATATATCGAATCAGGCAAAGAAGAAGTGTGGGACATATTGGAAGAAATTGTGAAAAAATCTTATGTTATGCTTAATCGAGCGCCAACTTTGCATCGTTTGGGTATTCAGGCTTTTCGTCCGATTTTGATTGAAGGATTGGCTATACAAATTCACCCATTAGTTTGTACCGCCTTTAATGCTGATTTTGATGGTGATCAAATGGCTGTTCATTTGCCTTTAACCGAAGAGGCTGTAGCTGAAGCAAGAGATATAATGTTGGCTACTCATAATTTATTAAAGCCAGCTACTGGCGATCCAGTTGTGGCGCCGAATCAGGATATTGTTTGGGGGGCATATTACATGACTGGTATTCAAGCTTCTGAAAATTCGGAAAATGAAGATAAATTGAAATGTTTTTCCTCTGAGACAGAGGCAAAATTAGCTTATTTTTTGAAAAAGGTAGGATTAAGACAGTTAGCGAGAATAAAGATTGGTAAGGAATTAATCTCAACAACTGTTGGCCGAGTAATTTTCAATGAAGTGTTGCCAGAAAAATTAAGATATGTAAATGAGGTGGTAGACAAAGGCAAAGTGAAAGAAATAATAAAAAAATGTTTACGTTTGTACGGTGAAGACGTAACTGTAAAACTATTAGATGACATAAAGACAAACAGTTTTAAATACATTACTCAAAGCGGATTGTCTTGGGGAATCGGTGATTTAATTGATTTTAAGGAAAAAGATGTATTGATTAAAAAAGCAGACGAGGAGGCAGAAAAAATTAAAGATCAATACGAAGAAGGATTGTTAACAAGCAGCGAACGTTATGGGAAAATAATTGAACTCTGGACAAATACCAAAGAAAACGTGACTGAAATTTGTCGTCAAGGCTTACCTAAAAATGGATCAATTTTTTCCATGATTGACTCAGGTGCCAGAGGAAGTTGGGCACAGTTAACTCAAATTTTAGGCATGAAAGGACTAGTTACATCTCCAAGTGGTGAAATTATTGAGTTGCCGATTAAGTGTAATTTCAAAAAGGGTTTTAGTGTTTTGGAATATTTTATTGCTACTCATGGTGTAAGAAAAGGTTTGTCAGATACTGCTTTGAGAACTTCTAATGCCGGATATCTGACTAGACGTTTAGTGGATGTCGCTCAAGATGTAATTGTTATGACAGATAATTGCGGAGATAAGGATGGTTTAATAGTTACCAAGGCTGAGACTGAAGAGATGGGCTCAAGTATTATTAAAAGAATTGTTGGTAGGTATTTGGTAGATGATTTAAAAAATAGTAAAGGAAAAATTTTATTAAAGGCTGGCGAGTTGGTTACAGAAGATATAGTTGAAAAAATAGGTAAAGAAAACATAGAAGAAGCAAAGATAAGATCAGTTTTAAGTTGTAAGTTAGGTCGAGGTATTTGCGCAAAATGTTATGGTTACGATTTGGCTTACAATAAAGCAGTTAAACTTGGCGTATCGGCCGGTACTATAGCAGCTCAGTCAATCGGAGAGCCTGGCACTCAATTGACAATGAGAACATTTCATACAGGTGGTGTAGCTGGTCAGGACGATATTACTCAAGGTTTACCGAGAGTTGAAGAAATTTTTGAAGCACGTATTCCAAAAAAACGAGCTTTTATTGCTGATGTTGCTGGTAAGGTGCAAATCGAGACAGCGGAAAGAACAATTGAAGGTGAATTTGGTGAAATGGTAGTTAGTAGTACTCAAGCCAAGATATTACAGATTCATCACAAAGGAACTGAAACGGATAAATATACTTTTAGTGAAATAATGAAAGAGGCCGGTTTGAAAAAAAGAGACAAAATAGATGTTAAAACGATAGTTAAAGATGGAGAGACAGTGAGTAAGGGGTCGGCACTTTTTAGTATGGGTGATAAAATAATAAAAGCTAAACGAGGAGGAGTAGTTAAAGCAGAAGAAAAATTTATTAAAGTTGTAGCTGATGCTGAAAAAGTGAAAGAATTTATTGTACCAAAGAGTTTTAATATTTGGGTAAAAGATGGAGATAAAGTCGAGGTGGGCGATCAACTTACTGAAGGCAGTCTAGATCTTCAACAGCTATACAAATTGCGCGGTCGTCTTGAAACTCAAAAATACATAATAAAAGAAATTCAATATGTTTATTCGTCTCAAGGACAGCCATTGAATGATAAACACATTGAAACAATTGCTCGACAAATGTTTTCAAGAATTCATATAGAGGATGAAGGAGATACTAGTTTACTGTCAGGTGAAATAATCGAGAAATCAGTTTTTGATAAAATTAATACTGAAGCTAAAAAGGGAGGCAAAAAACCAGCCAAAGGGGAATTATTATTATTAGGTATAACTAAGTCTTCTTTGACTACTGATAGCTTTTTGTCGTCGGCTTCCTTCCAAGAAACTGCCAGAGTATTAATTGATGCAGCTGTGACAGGTAAGGTTGATCATTTAGTTGGCTTGAAAGAAAATGTTATAATCGGTCGGCCAATTCCGGCTGGAACTGGTTTCCAGATAAAAAAATAATAGATTAATTACAATTTGTTCTTTTTATATAAACAAAAAAGGCGTCACAGCTTAGACTGTGGCGCCTTTTTTGGTATTTTAAAATTATAAAGAAGTAAAATAATTAGTCGAAAAATTATTTTAAGTTGTATTTTTCTATATTATTATCGGCTAATTCTTGGATGTATTTTATTTGTTTTTTCCCCTGTTCAGTTTTGAAAAGATGGTTA
Source organism: uncultured Gammaproteobacteria bacterium (assembly GCA_964553705.1). Taxonomy (GTDB): domain Bacteria; phylum Patescibacteriota; class Patescibacteriia; order Patescibacteriales; family GWC2-42-12; genus CAYXNZ01. The sequence continues at coordinate 17,008 of CAZKKV010000013.1, read as the reverse complement.
AAACGTCCTTGTAGCTTTAGGTATTCTTCAACTTTTGGTTTATTTTTTGGGACTTTAAGACTTCTTGTCAAAACACCATTGGTATATTCAATAGCTGGGTAATGGCCTGTTTGCGCTGCTAATTTAGCTACTTGAATTGTTTGATTAGGTTCAATCTTCCAGCCAGGAATGCAAGGAACTAATATCTGCAGATAAGACGGACCAGGCGTGGCTATGGCTTTTTTAACTTTTCCTGCTATATCAACTATATGACCGGCTGTAGTTTGAGCGACATAATTTAAGCCATGAGCCAAAGCAATAGCTATCATATCTTTTTTCTTAAGATGTGAGCCAATAGCATTTATATCAGAGCCTTTGCCCGACGGAGTTGTGGTCGTGTTGGCGCCCCAGGGAGTGGCTGTGCTGGCCTGCATGCCAGTATTCATATAAGCTTCGTTATCATAACAAACGTATAAAATATCTTCACCACGTTCCCACATACCACTAATTAAGCCAAAGCCGATATCAAATGTTCCGCCGTCGCCTCCTTGGACAACGACTTTTACCTGTTTGTCTTTTTTTTGCTGTTTCAACGCGGCAAAAATACCAGAACCAACAGCGGCGGCATTTTCAAACAGAGAATGAATCCAGGGCATTCCCCATGCTGATTGAGGGTATGGTGTTGATACAACCTCCAAACAGCCAGTAGCGTTAGAAATAATAACATTTGGTCCAAGTGCTTCAGCGACAGTTCGAGCAGCAATTACTTGTCCGCAACCAGCGCAAGCTCGGTGGCCAGGTGATAATAAAGGTTTTTTTGTTGAATTTTTTTTATTTGTTGGCATGCTATTTATAGTTATTATATTTTAATTTATTGCTGGGATGGTTTTTTTTATGTCTTCAATTTTTTTTATTTTTTCAAATTGTCCTTTAAATTTAGAGGCGTTTAATATTTCAATCAGGACTGGTTTTTTGTTTTTTGATAAATGAATAATAAAATTACCAAGTTCAATCGCATGATCAATTGAATCTCCTGCTATCTCCCAGCTTAAAATGTCAGCTTCAATATCGTAATCCATATTTGTGTAAGATAATTAAGATGTTTAAGATTTTTAGGATAATTAGGATAGTTGCGAATTAATAAATTTTGATAGTAAATAACCACATTTATTTATTAATTCTAATAATTTTTGGTATTCTGGCTCGTTTATGTATCTTAATCCAAAAGCTATTTCTGAAAAACAATCTAGCTCAACGAGCGATCCTTGGGCGATATTAAAAAAATTACATCTATCTTTGTAATGCTTTTTAGCATTGCCTTCGGCAATGTTCGCTAAGAATGAATAAGCCGATCTTCTCATTTGAGACACCATAGCGAATTTTTATTCTGGTGGAAATTTTTGAGTTATTTTATAAGTATATAAAGTTAATATTTTCCCTTCTTGCCAGACAATTAATTGTCTAAATGTATTTTGGTATTTCATATCTCAATAATCATAACAATCTTAATTGTCTTTAATATCCTATTGTTTGACTGGATAAAAAGTAATAACTTTTATAGCATTTTGCTCTTTAGTGTGAACCACGCCGATATTCTCTTTATGCGATATTTGGTAAGCAGATTTTTTACTGGTTCTGTTGGGTACATTAACAACGTCTTCTATCTGCTCTCGGGTAAAATAGATTTTGTGTTTGTTCAGTATTTCAAATTTTTTTTCAGCGTATTTTGTGAAATAAATCATATGTGTTTTGATTGTAAAGCTTTGAATACAGAAATATGTAATTATGATTATTAATAAAATTGGTTTAATTGAAAAAATTAATAGCTTCTGTCTGCGCTACTGGTATCTCCAGCACTATTTCTTTGAAATAATTATTTTGCTTCACATGCTTTCTTTGTTTCGTTGCATTTATAGTTTGAACCTATCCAGTCCGCTGTTGTATTATCGCTTGGTGGAATACAATCGCTTTTCTTTTTGTCTTTACAACTTGACTCAAGTTTATAAACGTACAAACAGCAACCCTCAAGAGAAGTATCCGTAACATCATTTACAACTATGTCTTTAAACTGAACTAAGTTTGGATTAATAGTATATAGAATCATGTAGGAGCATAGGGCTAAAACAAGACCTGATAAAGATGCGGCAATCCACGATTTAGCGTTGCTAATTCTTTCGTTATTACCACCAGCTGTAATCCACAGCACTCCGCCAAACATCAAAACAATTGCTGCTAGAATTCCAACAATACCTATGGCATATGTGTAGATAGCTTTTATGTATTTAGCAATACTTGGGGTAGAGAAAACGCCAGCCGTGAAATTATCGTCTATACTGACTTGTGGAACAAAATTTTTTACTTCAGCTGCTATTGACGGTTCAGGCATAGTAATTAGAAAAAGTAAGCTTGCTAATTGTAAAGTAAAAATAAGTAAAAAAGATATTGTTAAAATTTTAGATAGTTTTTTATGCATATGTTTCGTAATTTTAAATTAGTAATTTTGAATGTTATCCAATAAATTTTAATTTTTCATTACCTTTTTTAACATCAACAATAATATTTTTTATCATTTTTTTAGTAATATCTCTACCACCCAGGCCAACGATGTAGTTTTTTATTTTTACTTTAGTTTTTCCCTGGGCGACCGCTAAAACATCAATTCCAAAAGGACTCAAGCCACCAAGAGAGATAGCTTTATCTAGTACAGCGACGTATTCAGTCTTTTGTATGATTGATAAAATTTCTTTTTCCGGAAACGGACGATAGCATTTTATTTTGAGTACGCCAACATTTTTTTCTGACTCAATCGTGTCTTTGACAGTACCAACCACCGAGCCTATGGCGATAATAATTGTTTTTGGATTTTTTGGTCCATAATATTCTACCAAGCCACTGTTTCGAATTTTGAATTTTGCTCGCCCCGCTTCGCTTGTCGAGGCTGGGGAATTTTTAATTTTTAATTTTGAATCAGTTTTGAATATCTTTTGAAAATTATTGTATTCTTTATTGATCGTATCTTGGCTAGCTGTTAATTTGTCATGTAGGTCTTGGCGAATATCCATGTAGTGTTCTGGTGTAGCTAAATAACCCAGAGTGGTTGGATTTTTTGGGTCTAGATATTCACCGATTTTTGGTTTGTAATCAGGTAAATATTTTTTTATTTGTTTTTCCGTTGGTATAAAAACTGGTTCGTAGGAGTGTGTCAGAATAAAGCCGTCAATATTAACCATGACAGGCAGATTGAGTTGCTCTGCAAGTTTGTAGGCCATAATATGCTGGTCAACGGCTTCTTGATGGTTCTCAGCAAATAACATTATCCAGCCGGCATCACGAATAGTCATAGCGTCTTGATGGTCATTCCAGATATTGATTGGGGCTGAGATAGCTCGATTGGCACAAGTTAAAACAATTGGTAAACGCATACCAGCGATATTAAAAATTACTTCAGCCATCAAGAGAAGACCTTGTGAGCTGGTGGCTGAATAAACGCGGACTCCAGTAGCACTGGCGCCAGCCACAATAGAAGCGGCGGCAAATTCTGATTCAGCACGAACATATTCATAGCTGACTGTTCCGTCGGCTTTAAATTTTGCCAAATCTTCAACAATATGAGTTTGTGGAGTAATTGGATAAGCTGAGATTACATTTGGTTTGATATTTTTTATCGTTAGAGCGATTGCTCTTGAACCTTCTAGTATTTGTTTCATATTATTTTTTTTCTAATTTCATTATAATAGCTTTTACTGGACATTCTTCGGCGCATAAGCCACAACCTTTGCAATAATTTAAATCGACTTGAGGTTTTTGTTTATTATTTTTTTTCACCATTGTTATTACACCTTCTGGGCAAAGTCGAGCGCAAGTACCACAGCCGATACATTTATTAAAATCAGTTTCAGGTCGGCTAGTTCGCCAACCACCAGTCTGGTTTTTTTTAGTGGAACCAGGGGAAACCTTCAGGTTTATTTTATTTTTCATAAGCTTTATAAGCTTGTTCAATTGCTTTTATATTTTTGTTAATAATAGTGTTGCCTTTGTCAGCAAATTTTTCTTTAATAGCCGATTTCAGAGAAACAAGACTAACTAGATTTGTAATTTTTGCAAATGTACCCAAAATAGTGGTATTAACAATATTTTTTCCAATAATATCTAAGGCGATAGTCGTAGCGTCAATAGTATAAATATTTTTTTTAGGTAAATTTATTTTTAACTGTTGGTTATCTTTTGCTGTGTTGATTATAACTTTTGTATCTTTGGAACAGCCAATTGACATATCAATCGCGCTAATCAAAGAAGCGTCTTGTATTATTAGAATATCAGGCTCATAAACATGTTCGCGGGTTTTTATTGTTTTGTTATCAATTCTAACAAAAGATTCAACAGGCGCACCAGTTCTTTCAACGCCAAAAGACGGAAAAGCTTGCGCTTGTTGGCCGTTTTTAAAAGCGGCAATAGCGATTAATTCAGCGGCGGTAACTACGCCCTGTCCGCCTCGTCCGTGGATTCTTATTTGGATCATATTTTTGTTTGTCATCCCCGATTTGATCGGGGATCTAGGATGATTCAATGTTAATTAATTATGAATTTCTAGATTCCCGCTTACGCGGGAATGACAAGAGATTATTATTTTAATAATTCTTCTATAATTTGGATAAAAATATCGTGCGGGATATCGCCTTCAATCTTATAACCGTTTATAAACCAAATAGGAGTGCCAGTCAAACCCAACTTTTCTCCTTCGGAAAAATCTTTTTGAATTTGTGTTGAATATTTTTTTTGTGATAGACAATCGTCGAATTTATTTACATCAGCGCCAATCTGATTGGCGAGTTCAATCAACTCCGTAGTTTCTTTTGCGCCTTGATTCTGAAAAAGTTTATCGTACATTATCCAGAATAAGCCTTGTTCGCCAGCACATCGACCAGCCATGGCTAAATCAAAAGATTGTTCGTAAAGAGGATAATCTTTGAAAACAAATTTTACTTTATTTTTATAGTTTACACTTATTTCTCTTATATTAGAATAGGAATTTTTGCAATAAGGACAGGCAAAATCAGCGAATTCAACGATGGTAATCTCAGGTTTTGCCGAACCAAACCAATAATTACCATCAGTGTTTATTTTGGTAATTTTACCTGATAAATTCGTGTTGGAAACGTTAATTTTCGCTTTTTCCTGCTTAACTAGAGCTATAAAATAAAAAGAAAAAGCAATTAAAAGAATTAAAAATAGTGATAAAATTAAAACAACGATTATTCCCCACCATTTTTTGTACCAAGATTTTGACATATTGCTCTAAAAGGTTAGATTGATTATGATATAAGTAGTAATATTATAACATTTTTAGATATCAGCCACAATGAGAAAAAAAATAATAGAACAAATTGAAAATTCAGAAAAAAAATTTTTAAAGAAATGCGTACGGAGAGACAAAAAGAAAAAAATAGTCATGAAAGTTAGTGGCGCAAGCGTTAAAAAATTAAGCAAGATAATCAGCAAAAGAAACAAGTAATATGAAAATTCTATCTTGGAACGTTAATGGGGTTAGAGCGGTAATCCGCAAAGGATTTTTGGCTTTTTTAAAAAAGGAAAAACCTGATATTCTTTTGTTGCAAGAAATAAAAATTGGAGCAAAAGATATTGTAAAAGAAAAATTTGATTTTCCTGGTTATAAAGAGTGTTGGAATTCGGCTGAGCGGCCTGGCTACAGTGGGACAGCTGTTTTATTGAAAAGTAGTTTAAAAATTAAACCCGTTAGTTTTACTAATGGAGTTGGACAAAAGATATTTGACAGTGAAGGACGTGTGCAGACATTGGAATTCAAAAATTATTTTTTGGTCAATGCGTATTTTCCGCACGCCAATCACGAATTAACGCGTTTAGGTTTTAAAATAAAATTTAATCAAGAAGTTGCTAGATATTTAAAAAAACTAGAGAGAAAAAAGCCGGTTATCATCGGTGGGGATTTTAATGTCGCTCACGAGGAGATTGATTTAGCTCGACCAAAAGACAATGTCGGTAATCCAGGTTTTACTAGTGAAGAAAGGAATTGGATGAGTGATTTTTTGAAGAATAATTTTGTTGATACTTATCGTTATATTAATAAAGATAAAACGCAATATTCTTGGTGGAGTTATCGATTTGGAGTCAGAGAAAGAAATATCGGTTGGCGGATTGATTACTTTTGTCTTTCAAAGAAAATGGTAAAAAACGTAAAAAAAGCTTTTATTTTAGATAAAATATTAGGTTCGGATCATTGCCCAGTGGGTATTGAAATTAATAAGACAACTTGATTTTTTATTTTATTTTAGCTAAATTATCTATATAACATAATATTAAAATCAAAAATTAATATGACCTATATTATAGTTTTTACGTTGATTTTGTTGTCTGCTCTTTTTTCTGGCCTGACTCTGGGGCTTTTTAGTTTAAATAAAGATGATTTACAGAGAAAAGTAAAATTAAAAGATACCCAAGCGATAAAGGTTTATCAAGTGAGAAAAAACGGCAATTTACTTTTATGTACGCTTTTGATTGGTAATGTGGCAGTCAATTCCGCTTTGTCGATTTTTTTAGGGTCAATTGTTTCGGGTTTTACAGCCGGGATTATGGCGACTTTTTTGATTGTTATTTTTGGTGAAATTATACCACAAGCGACTTTTTCCAGGCATGCTCTTACTTGGGGAGCTAGATTGACTTGGCTGGTTAAAATTTTGATGTTTATTTTGTATCCGGTTTGCTGGCCGATTGCCTGGGCATTGGATAAAATACTTGGCGATGAGATGCCGACAGTTTATTCCAAGTGCGAGTTAATGAAAATTATTGAGGACCATGAAAATTTAAAAGAAAGTGAAATCGACAAAGATGAAGAGCGGATAGTTAAAGGCGCGCTTTCTTATTCAGATAAAACTGCGCAGGATGTTTTAACGCCAAGGACGGCAGTTTTTTCTTTGTCAGGTGAGCAGAAATTAGACGATAAGACAATTGTAAAAATTTGTAAAACCGGTCATTCAAGAATCCCAGTTTATGGAGGAAAATTGGATAATGTAATCGGCGTATTGTATGTCAAAGATTTACCGGCAGTTAATTGTAAAAATAAAACAGCTGGCGAAATGGCGCGAAAAGATATTCTCTTTACCGATTACAATAAACCTTTAGATGAGTTGTTGGATGCTTTTAAAAAAAGTCGGCATCATCTATTTGTCGTTCTGGATGAATATGGCGGAGTTTCCGGCATAGTGACAATTGAGGATGTTTTGGAAGAAATAATTGGCGCAGAAATTCTAGATGAATATGATAAGGATGAAGACATGCAAGTAGTGGCAAAAAATAAATTAAAAAATAAAAAGTTGAATAAAGCGTAATAATTATAATATGGAAGAAAAATACAATCATATAAAAATTGAAAAAAAGTGGTCGAAAAAATGGGTTGAAAGTAAGGTTTTTGTTCCTGATTTAGAGAAGGCGAAAAATCCTTACTATGCACTATTTATGTTTCCTTATCCAAGCGCTGAAGGCTTACATCTTGGTAATTTTTATGCTTTTACTAGTATTGATGTAATGGCTAAATTTAAAAAACTTCAAGGTAAAGATGTATTTGAACCAATCGGATGGGATGCTTTTGGGATTCATAGTGAGAATTACGCTTTAAGTATAGGAGAAACGCCAAGAAAAATGTTAAAGAGGACGATTGCTAATTTTCGTAAACAGTTGAGTTTGGCTGGTTTGAGCTGTGATTGGACTCGTGAAGTTGACACAACTACGCCAGAATATTACAAATGGACTCAGTGGATTTTTGTAAAACTTTTTGAAAAGAGTATTGCTTATCAAAAAGAAGCACTTTTGAATTGGTGTCCGAGCTGCAAAACCGTTTTAGCTGATGAACAGATCGAAGGTGGTGTATGCGAACGTTGTAAGACTGTTTCGGAAAAGAGAAATGTGAAGCAGTGGTTTTTTAAGATTACTGAATATGCTCAAAGGCTTTTAGATGGGCATGAAAATATGGATTGGTCAGAAATAACCAAGGCTGCACAGAAAAATTGGATAGGTAGAAGTGAAGGTTCAGAGGTTGATTTTATAATAAATGGAGAAAAAGTAACAGTTTTTACTACTAGACCAGATACTTTATTCGGAGCTACTTATTTTGTGTTATCTCCAGAGCATCCTTTGATTAAAAAAATTACCACAAAAGAATGCAAAACAGAAATTAATAAATACGTTAAAGAATCAGGTGCGAAGTCGGAGATGGAAAGAACAGAGAATAAAGAAAAAAAAGGTGTATTTACTGGTGCTTATGCTAAAAATCCAGTTAACGACAAAATGATTCCTGTTTGGATAGCTGATTATGTTTTAATGGGTTATGGCACCGGAGCTATAATGGCTGTGCCAGCTCATGACGAACGGGATTGGGAATTTGCCAAAAAGTATGATTTGGAAATTATTGAAGTGGTTCAGGGCGGGAAAAACGTTCAGGAAGAAGTTTACGTTGGCGACGGAGTGGCGATTAATTCTGAATTTTTGAATGGATTGCAGACAAAAGAAGCAATACAAAAAATAAATAAATGGTTGGATAAAAAAAAGATTGGGAAAGAGGTAATAAATTATCGATTACGAGATTGGTGCATTTCACGGCAACGTTATTGGGGGCCACCAGTACCAATTATTTATTGTACAAAATGTGGAGCAGTTGCTGTGCCTGAAAAGGATTTACCTGTAATGTTGCCAGAATTAGAAAAGGATTGGGAGCCAGCTGGAGACGGTAGAGGTCCTTTAGCTAAAGTTGATGGTTTTGTAAAAATAAAGTGTCCTAAATGCGGGGGGCCTGCAGAACGTGAGACAGACGTAATGGATAATTTTCTGGATTCAGCCTGGTATTTTTTTAGATACATTTCTTCAGATAATAATAAGAATATTTTTGATAAAAATATTGGTAAAAAATGGTTGCCGATTGATTTGTATATAGGCGGGAATGAACATGCGGTTTTGCATCTTATGTATACTCGTTTTATAACCATGGCATTGCACGATCTTGGCTTAGTTAATTTTGATGACCCTTTCAAACGGTTTCGGGCCAATGGTATGATTTTAAAAGACGGAAAGAAAATGAGTAAATCTAAGGGCAATGTAGTAAATCCAGAAGAATATGGCGAGAAGGTCGGTTATGATGCACTTAAAACTTATTTGCTTTTTCTTGGACCTTTGTGCGAAGATAGGTCTTTTACTGATGCGGGCGTGCAAGGCACTAAACGGTGGATAGAAAAAATTGCACGCTTAGAAGATAAGGTCTTAAAGGAGTGTAAAGACGACATGGAAGTTATTAAAAAGATACATCAAACTATCAAAAGAGTTTCAGATGATTTTGAAAATCAAAAATACAATACAGCGATAGCCAGGTTAATGGAATTAACTAATGTTTTTTCAGCGGCTAATAATATTTCTGCAGACTCATGGGAAGATTTTTTAGTTTTAATAGCACCTTTTACTCCGTCACTAGCAGAAGAATTATGGGAAAGAGCAGGACACAATGATTCAATCTTTAGTTGCAAGGGAAAAAGTGTTTGGCCAGAATATGATTCTAAATTAGCCAAAGACGAAACGATTGAATTAGTTCTACAGATTAACGGTAAAGTGCGAGATAAAGTTGAAGTTAGCGCGGATATTTCAGAAGATGAGGCAAAAAAAATAGCCATGGATAGTCAGGCAATAAAAAAATGGACAGAAGGAAAAGGGGTGATAAAAATTATTTTTGTCAAAGGAAAATTGGTAAATATTGTTATTAAGTAATTTAATTTTTAAAATTATTTTGCAGTTTGGCAAAAGCGAACAACAAACTGCTTTTTAATTGTAAGATTATGACTAATTTAACTCAAGTATTTAAAGGTTTTAAATATTTTAACAATAATTTATCTCCAGGTTTCGTGGCTCTTTTTTCTGGTAGAATGATTCAGTTTGCCGCCAATGGTATGATGGGATTATTTTTACCAGTTTTTTTATTGCAAAAAATAGGGAGAATAGACTATGTCTTTTTATATTATTTGGTTGGAAGTTTGTTATATATATTAATGTTACCTTTTTTATCCAGTGTTATTATAAACAAAATAGGTATTAATAGGTCTTTGAGAATTAGTGTTATTTTTGATGTTCTTTTTTATATTTGTATGATTTTTATTGACAGAAATATTTGGCTTTTTCTGTTAATTTCAATACTTATTTTAACTCTTAGTCGTTTAACTTTTTGGACACCTTTTCACACTGACTTCGCTAAGTTTATCGACAGGATCGATAGGGGTAAGGGAGTAAGTTTAATGTGGGCAACTAAGGCGTTTTTGAGTATTTTAATGCCGATTGCTGCTGGATTTTTAATTACCATTTATGGTTTTAACGTGGTGTTTATAATTGTTTTAATGTTGTTAGCTTCAGCGGTTATTCCTTTTTTAGCATTACCCAAGGTTATAGAAACTTTTTCGTGGACAGCGTGGCAAACAATCAAAAATTTATTTAAAAAAAATAATCGGGCATTAGTGGTTGCTAACATAGCCAACGGCGCGGAAAATGTTGTCGGTCTTATTATCTGGCCGATTTTTATCTGGCAGGTTTTAGAAGGAAATTTTTTAGAAATGGGTGCAATATCTTCTGGTATTATTTTTATTACTATTTTATTACAGTTGGTAGCTGGAAAGTATACTGATATTTTTGATAAGAGAAAAATTCTTCGATGGGGAACGGGATTTTACGCTATTGGTTGGCTAGCTAAAACTTTTATTTTAACCGCTTCGCAAATTTTTATATTGGGCGCTTATCATAGCATAACTCAAATATTTAAAAACACACCGTTTGATTCATTGAATTATGAAATTATCGCTGACAAAGGGCATTATGTTGATGAATTTACAGTTTTAAGAGAAATAGCAGTTCATATCGGTAAAATTATTATGTTAGCTCTAGCGGTTTATTTGTCGTTAAATTTTGGAATAAATCTAACCTTTATTTTAGCGGCCTTGGCTTCTTTGTTTGTTAACGTTTTGTAAATTTTATAACAAAAAAACATCATGGAATACCAGTGATGTTTTTTTTAATTTACGAATTTTTATAAATTAGATAGCAACCATAAATCGTCGGTTTGTTTTTCAATATAAAAATAAATAGGTACTTTGTAGCCACCTAATGAAAAATATACTTCTGTTGAGTATGTTTTTTTGTCTTCAGTCGATTCGGTTAGAGTGGCGCCAGATAGGATATTACCTAAAGTTAATCGGCTATCTGCGTTCAATGATTCCATAGTGTATTCAATTGCTCTTTGCATATTCGGCGTAAAATATTTTAGTGTTTCATTTGTGTCGCCCGATCTGATAGCTGAGGCGGCTGATGAAATAATATTGTCGGATTCTTCTGCTGTTTGGCAAGAAGTACAGGTGTTTGGAATTATACCAGACTCTTCCTGTGGTGTTACTTGAAGATTGACGGGTATTTGATAGAGATTACTATTAGTAATACCAAGAGCTAGTTCGTTCATGATAGAAAAAGCGTCATCTGGTCGACCGAGAAAATAGCGTTTTTGGTCAGCCGGGTTAACATACCAAGCTTCGCCATTATTTTCGATTTGGATAAATATTTTTCCTGAATTTTGGACAGTGAAATTATTGTCTATCGGTAGTTTGCCAACAGAGATTGGGGAATAATTGTTTTCAATTTCTGTTTTATCGTTATAACCGTCATTGTCAGAGTCGCTGTTTTCTGGATCAGTGCCAATAGCATCTTCAAACCGATTAGTTAAACCATCGTTGTCATTATCTGAATCATTATAATCAATTAGGCCTATTGGTATTTTGTCTAAATCATCATTGGCAATACCAATACCTAGATTTTGCATTAGAGAAAAAGCGTCATCTGGTTGGCCGAGAAAATAGCGTTTGAGGTCAGAAGGACTTATATACCAAGCTTCGCCATGGAGTTCGACTTGCAGTAAAATGTAGCCTGCCAGTTTTTCCGGTAAATTTGTTTCGGCGTTTAAAACCGGCGCAATCAAGAGAAACATTAGAATGATTGTAATAATATATTTTTTCATTTATTATGCTAATAAAATTTTTAATTCATTTTTTTGTTGTTTGGAATCAATGATTATTTTGTTTGTTAATTCTTCGTATTCTTTTGTATTTTTAAATTGTTCAAAAATAATGTTTTTACGGCAAAGATTACCTTTTCTTAAGTTAAGATAGTCTAAGTAGCTAGACCATGGCCAATTTTTTGCTTTACAGATATTATGAATTTTTGGGTTGCCATTGATATAGCAGGATACTTGTTGCAGTTGCCTGTCTGATTTTATTTCAACGGCTTTAAATGTTCCTTGGAATAGCGAGCCAGAGCGGTTGTATTTGTTGTTAAAATACCAGGTATATCCACCAGCTAATCTTTTTATAAATTCTGAAATTCCATTATCAATAAGTTGTTTTAGTAAAAAATGATAATGATTTGGAAGCAAACAATAAGTAATGATATCTACAAGCGGTTCGACCGCTTCAAAAGCGGTCGAACCGCTAGCTAAGCTAGTTTTTTCTTTTAAATATAAACTTCCAACTGGTTCTAGTTGATTAAACTCTCGCATACTTCTAATGAAGCGAATATAATCGTTTTTATCGCTAAAAATATTGCGTTTATCAACTCCACGGTTAAAAATATGATAATAATTTTCATTTTGAAATTCAAATTTTCTCATGGCAAGACGTTTGGTTGAATTTTTGCTATAATTTAAGTATAACATTAAATAAAAAATATGTTTACAAAAAAGATGATTATTTGGACAATCGCGGTAATTATGATATTAGGCTTGGTGGTTTGGCTAGCGCCTGGTGTAATGGAATATAGGAATGCGGTACAGGCAAGTTCGAGTTTTCCTTATCAGATTGGATTAACAAAAGTAACAGTAATTCCATGCTTCACTACAGGTAACCCGCCTGTTTGTGAAGGTGGCACTTTGTGCTATATAAAAGATGCGTTGACTTGCGTAAGTTATTCCGACGTTAGTGGTACGCCATCTGGCGGTATGGGGTCTAACGCCTTATTTTTAAACACAGCTATTACCAAAGCTGGCTTAACATCAGGAGGTCAATTAATTGCTGGAGGTATGTCTGCTGTACTTATGGACAGTGGTGTTTTAGCTTCTACTGGCGGAGTTTCTTATGCCGTTGCTAGTAAAATAAACCAGGTAATTGATTTTGCGACCGCTTTATTTAAATAATTTTTCAGATTTCCACTTTTTTCTATTTTGTCATCGTTTTAGCAAGGCGAGTGGGAATGGCAGGGAAGACAGAATAATAGGTAAAATAAAGTTATGGACATATATCAACAGACACTAGAATTATGCAAGCAATACAATATAAAGCCTGCTCGCTCCAAAGGGCAGAATTTTTTAATTAAAGAGGATATTTACGATAAAATAATTAATGCGGCTGATTTAAAAAAAGATGATGTGGTTTTGGAAGTTGGACCAGGATTAGGATTTTTAACCTCAAGACTAGCTGATAAGGTGAAGCAGGTAATAGCAGTGGAGCTGGATGATAAGTTGGCGGAATATTTAGAGACTGGTTTAAAAGTAAAAGGAATAAAGAATGTTGAGGTGATAAATGAAGATATTTTAACCTCGCCCCTAACCCCTCTCCTAATTAGGAGAGGGGAATTAAAGGGGAGAGGTTATAAGGTTGTGGCAAATTTGCCGTATAACATTACTTCAATATTTTTGAGGAAATTTTTAAGCGAAGAGAATAAGCCAGAGATGATGGTTTTGATGTTGCAAAAAGAAGTAGCAGAAAGAATTGTTGCCAAACCGGGTAAAATGAGCTTACTGTCTATGTCAGTTCAATATTATGCTGAACCAGAAATAATTGATTATGTACCAGCTAATGCTTTTTGGCCGGAGCCGGAGGTTGATAGTGCGATAATTAAGTTAAAAGTTAGAAGCGGAAAGTCAAAAGTTAATATTGATGTGGACAAGGAAAAAGATTTTTTTAGGTTAGTAAAATTTGGTTTTAGCTCAAAACGAAAAATGTTAAAGAATAATTTGGCTGGTGGCTATAAAATTGACCAAAAATTAGCGGAAAACAAGATAAAAATATCTGGCTTTGACCCAAAAATTAGGGCGCAGGAATTATCAATAAAAGATTGGATTAAACTATTTGGAGAATTTAATTAAAATATGTTATAATAAGATAAATAATATAGAAAAATTTTCATGGAGGAAGACTATAAAAACGAATACGAAGATTATAATGAAAACGAAGGAGAACGAGAGGTATCGCAACCTCAAATTTTAGATCGTAACCGTAAAATTGCGGCTGGTGCTCTGGGCGTATTTGCTTTTGTTATAATTATTATGTGGGTGGTTCAATTGAAAAATAGTATAAATGCCCCGCTTAGCTATAAGAGTAGTAGTAATAGTCAAATAGAGACATGTACTGGACCAAATTGCGGAACTGCTAACAATGAAGCATTAAAAAATAAAGATACTGATGGTGATGGTTTGAGTGATTATGATGAATTGAACATATACAATACTTCTCCGTATCTGGAAGACAGCGACAGCGATGGTTTTAGCGATAAACAGGAGATAAATAACGACAAAGATCCGAATTGTCCGACTGGGCGTGATTGTTATTCAGAACCTTTGTCTACAGCTGATGCTGAAATAAATACGCAAGATAGCACATTAAATAGTTTGTTAGATCAATATGGCTCAGAAGAATTAGTAGCTGAATTGGATGACACAGGTGGTATAGACATAGAGGCATTGATTGGTAGTAGTTTAGATGCCGATACGTTGCGTGAAATGCTTCTGCAAGCCGGTATGGATGAAAATATGCTAAACAAAATTAGCGATGAAGAATTGATGACGAGTTACAAAGAGATATTAGGAAATTAAATAATAAAATTTTACATGATAAAAAGAATAAATATTTTGGTAACATTGTTGATTGTTGTATTTTTTATTTCAGGCTGTTCTATTAATTATGATCCTTGTGATGCAAATAAAGACGGAGAAGTAACTATTTTTGAGAAAAATAGTTGCAATAGTCAACAACAGCCACAGACTGGAATTCAGAATAATAATGGTGAAAACTCAATAACTGAAAATAAAGACAGTGCAAAAGACTGTATTCAAAAATGTATTAGCGAAGGTAGTCAACCACAAAAATGTTTACAGGATTGCCAAGGGACACAGCCACAGACTGGAATTCAGAATAATAATGGTGAAAACTCAATAACTGAAAATAAAGACAGTGCAAAAGACTGTATTCAAAAATGTATCAATGAGAATAATCCACCACAGAAATGTTTGAAAGATTGTCAGGGGACACAGCAGCAGATTGGAGTCCAGGGAAAATGCGGTGATGGAGTTTGCGACGAAATTGAAAAAAGAAATAACAAATGCCCAGCAGACTGCACTGGCCAGTCAGACAGTGGCGAAGATGTAGCGAATGGAATTTATAGTGGTATGGAAGCAATATATTATGAAGATTCGCCTTTTGGTTTTATAGATCCGCCAACGACAAGTTTTGATTATTATAATGATTTAGGAATAAACTGGCTTGAGTTTCCAAGAGAAAATGAAAGGTTTGGTTGGGAAAGTGTTGAAAAACAAGAAGGTATTTATGATTTTTCTTCACAGGATTCTGAGGTATGTAAATTTTATCAGCAAGGAATTAATCTTGTTTACGTAACAAGACCGAGTAATTCTCTCTATGGAACTGGTTGGGTAGAAGGTTCGCAGAATGATGAATATCCCGATGGTCATCTTGATGCATGGGAGAATTTTATCAAGGAAGTTGTTGAGAGATATGATGGAGATGGTATTGATGACATCGCATGCTCTTCCAAGGTAGCAATAAAAAGATACCAATTTGTTCACGAACTGGGACCAAGCAATATGGATTATTGGCAGAATCACAGAGAGGAATATGCAGATGTTTTTGAAGCGACTTATGGCGCTATGATTAGCGCTTGTAAAGAATGCACACTTTCCATGCCTGTTCCGCCGATGAACGATCTGAAAAATGATGGGAATTTTACTGATGATATTCTTGGTTATCTTGAAGGGAAGAGTTTTAATAATATTGGTTTTGATTATCATTACTGGAGTGTAGACGCTTCAAAAGGTAGAACTGATTCATGGAAAACAGAAGGGGAAGATTATCGGGAACATGTTAATTATATAGAGAGAATAGAAAGTATTGCATCAAAATATGGATTTAATTCAAACTATATAACATCCATGGAGAGCGGTATGGCCGGAACTGAAGAAAGTGAACCAAAACAGGCGGGATATATTATAAGGTCTTATGCTGTTTCTTTGGCTAACGGACAGGACAAACAGTTTTGGACTAAGGTAAAAGAATACGACCATCACGGAACCGATGACATAATTTGGTCCCATACTGGATTGATTCATAGTTCAAAAAATCAGGACGGGTTGTCTCATAAGAAGCTAGGTTATTATACATACAAACTGATGGTTGAGAAATTGAATGGTTCGGATTGGGACAATGTTAAAACAGTGATTAATGGAACAGATAATGTTTATGCCTATAAGTTTGATAAAAATGGAGAATTTGTTTGGGTTGTTTGGTGGGATTATTGGAATAGTGCAGAAAATAGTAAGACAGTTGAATTGAATGTTGGCAATACAGGTTCGGTTAAAATAACAGAAGCTATTCCTGATGCAGATTCTGGAGTTGATTTAAGTGCTAGTAATTATCCTGTTTTTTTCAATACAGAAACAAAGACAGTAAGTAGTGGTAAAGTTAGTATTACCCTGGGGGAAAAGCCAGTTTTCGTTGAAATACAGTAATAAGTTCATATACCCCACCCCAACCAAACCTCACCCCGACCAAACCTCACCCCAGCCCTCTCCTTATTAAGGAGAGGGAGATAAAGGGGAGGGAGTAATACCCCCTCTTAATCTCCCCCTTGTAAAGGGGGAGAAATTAGGAAAGAAGGAAGAGGGAGCAATCGGGAGGAAAACGAATAGCACCCCTCCGTA
>CAZKKV010000012.1:0-26480 GCA_964553705.1 uncultured Gammaproteobacteria bacterium | reverse complement strand
CTTCACGACTTCTTTCTCCGACTCCAGCAAAAACTGAATAGCCACCATGTTGTTTGGCAATATTATTGATAAGCTCCATAATAACTACTGTTTTACCAACACCAGCGCCACCAAACATCCCGACTTTCCCGCCTTTTGGTATGGGGCAAATTAAATCAATAACTTTAATCCCTGTTTCTAAAATTTCCGTCTTTGTTGATTGTTCAGTAAATTTAGGCGGTTCACGATGGATAAGGTATCTTTCCTTAGTCTTTGGCGCTGGTTTCCCGTCGATTGGCTCGCCTAATACATTAAAAATTCTGCCTAATGTTTCATTGCCGACCGGTACGCTTATTTCAGCACCAGTATCAATAACTTTATCACCCCTTTTTAGTCCATCTGTTGAGCCCATAGCTATTGTTCTAACTACATTTAATCCAGTATGCTGTTGCGTCTCCAGAATTAATTTACTATTCTTATTCTCAACCTCTAAGGCATTATAAATTTCAGGCAATTTTTCTTTAAAATCAACGTCAACCACAGCGCCAATAACCTGTTTTATAGTTCCAATATTTTGTTTTTTGTCCGACATATTATTTTTAAATTTATGAATTATGGTATATTTTTTATTTATAAAAATATTTTTACATCTCTAGTTATCTTTTCAGAAACAGCTAATCAGCTAAAGCGTTTGCTCCAGCTGAAATTTCAGCAATTTCAGCGGTGATACTTGCTTGTCGAGCCTTATTATAAGTTAAGGTCAATTCACTAGCCATGTCATCGGCGGCATCAGTTGCCTGATGCATGGCTGACATCCGCGCGCTATGCTCGGAAGCATTTGATTCCAATAACGCTTGAAACAACTGAACTTCAATCAGCCTAGGTAACATTTTGTCTAATACTTCTTCTGGGCTTGGCTCAAACAAATACTCTGAAAAGCTACCCTCTTTTAAATATTTTTCCTGTTTTTTTTCTACAAAATCTTTATTCAAACCGATATTGGGATTTTGTCCAACAATCCCTAAATATTCATCTTGAGTTGTAATATCAATCGGTAAAATTTGTTTTACTCGCGGTACCTGCTTTGAAGCGTTGATAAAATCAGTATAAGCAACCATTATTTTATCATATTTACCTTCTAAATAATCTTTAATCACCATCTTTGCTATGGGTAGAACCTCTTTTATTTCTTCAGTGACGTCCGGCTTGGAAAAATCAGCCGCCACTTTATAGCCAAAATATTTACGAATCGCCGCACCTTTTTTTCCTATTAGAATAAATTCCGGATTAAAGGTTTTTTGTTTTTCGTCTGGCTGATGTTTGATTATTGAATTATGAATCTTATTCATTATCGCCGAATTAAAACCGCCACATAAACCTCTATTTGAAGTTATCAAAACAACTCCGACATTTTTAACATCGTCTCTTTTTGATAAAAGCGGATGAAGGCCCAAACCGTTATTACTAGCTGCTTGCGATAAATTCAAAACTGTTGCCCAACTTAAATTAGCGTAGGTTCTGGTTTTCAAAACCGTCTCTATTGCTTTTCTCATTTTAGCCGCTGCCACCATTTCCATTGCTTTGGTAATTTTTTTTGTGCTATCAATTGATTTTATTCTATGTTGTATGTCTCTAGTATTAGCCATCTTGTTCTTTGATTAAATAATCTAACGTACTTTTGTAGTCATTAATTAATTTTTCAATCTTTTTCTCTAATTTTTCGTCTAATTCTCCCTTAGAAATAATTTCTTTCAAAATATCAGCTCCAGCATTATCGGCATATTTATAAAGACCTTGCTCAAATTCATATATTTTTTCAACCGAAACGTCATCCAATAAACCTTGGGTAACGGCAAAAAAGATTAACACCTGACTAGCTACCGGTAAGGGTTGATATTGATCCTGTTTAAAAATTTCCATCAATCTTTTTCCTCTTTCTAATTTAGCTTTTGTTTCAGTGTCCAAATCAGAACCAAATTGAGCAAAAGCCGCTAATTCTCGATACTGAGCTGCTTCTAGTCTTAATTTTCCTGCCACTTTTTTCATGGCTTTAATCTGAGCTGAACTACCAACGCGGGAAACCGATAAACCAGCGTTAATTGCCGGTCGATTCCCTTGATAAAATAAATCAGGCTCTAAATATATCTGTCCATCAGTAATTGAAATAACGTTTGTCGGAATATAGGCTGAAACATCGCCAGCTTGAGTTTCAATTATCGGCAAAGCAGTGATAGATCCTCCACCATTTTCTTTGTTTAATTTGCATGATCTTTCCAATAGTCTGGAATGAAGATAGAAAACATCTCCGGGATAAGCTTCACGTCCTGGCGGTCTTCGGAGTAATAATGATATTTCTCGATAAGCGACGGCATGCTTGCTTAAATCATCGTAAACTATCAATACGTCTTCTCCTTTATCTAAAAAATATTCAGCCATAGCGCAACCAGCATAAGGAGCAATATAGAGAAGTGATGCTGAATTACTAGCTCCGGCTAAAACAACTGTCGTATACTTCATAGCGCCCTCTTCCTCTAGTTTAGCTACGATATTAGCAACCTTTGATTCTTTTTGTCCGACCGCCACATAAATACATTTCATGTTTTGACCTTTTTGGTTAATTATAGCGTCTATAGCAATAGCTGATTTCCCAATTTGTCTATCGCCAATAATTAATTCTCTCTGACCCCGACCTATCGGAATCATCGAATCTACGGCTTTTATTCCGGTCTGCACTGGTTCAAATACTGATTGACGAGCCATTACCCCTGGAGCAATTTTTTCTATCGGATAATATCCATCATTTTCAATCTCGCCCTTGCCGTCCATAGTCTGCCCCAAAGGATCTAAAACTCTCCCAACTATCCCTTCGCCAACAGGTACTTCTAAAATTTTCTTTAAACATTTTACTTCATCGCCTTCCTTTATACTCTTATAATCACCCAAAACAATAGCACCAACACTTTCTTCTTCTAGATTAAGTGCCACGCCGCAAACAACTCCCGTTTCAGTTTGAAACTCAAGCATTTCTGACATCATGGCGTCAGAAATTCCAGAAATTCTGGCAATACCATCACCGACTTCAATTACTTTTCCAACAGTTTTTTCTTCCGTCTTCGCCTCATAACCAGCTATCTGCTCTCTTAACTGTTTAACAATAAAATCTTTTGTATTATTCATAATATAAAATTATTATTTAATTATTTCATTTTTTAATTCCGCCAATCTTGTTTTTATACTACCATCAATAACTTTGTCTCCGTACCTGATTATTACTCCACCTAAAATATCTGAATTAATTTTTTCATTCACAATCACATTTTTGGCGCCAGTTAATTTGATAATATAATTTACCAAAGATTTAATAATAGTTTTATCTAGCTGTCTGGCCGTAATAATATCAGCTTCAATTATTCCTGCCTCCTGAAGACAAATTTTTTCAAAACAACCGATAATCGCTTCAACCTTAGTTAAATCGCGATTATTAATTAAAATATTAACAAAATTTTTTATTAATTGACTAATCTCTCCCGATTTTTTCCCTTCGGTTGCTTCATACAAAGCTTGAGAATATTGTTTAATCGTTATTTTCATAAACACTAATTAATATCTTTTGCAATTTTTTTTATTATTTCCTGGTCATTTTTATTGTTAATTTTCTCACCGATGACTTTTTCTGCCGCTGCCGCCACTAAGTCAACTATTTCCTTCTTTATTTCCTTCAAAGTTTTAGCCTTGTCTGACTGCATTTTTTCTTTTTCTTGATTAATTATTTGACCTATTTCTTCTTTTGCTTTTGCTATCATTTCCTTTTTTTTATCCTCAGAATCACGACTAGCTTTTTCCAGAATAACACTTGCCTCTTTTTTTGCCTCTCCCATTTTTTTCTTATAGTCGTCGTTGGTATTAACTAATTTTTCTTCAATTTTTTTAACATCATCCATGCTTTTGGTAATTTTTTTAGTTCGCTCTTCCATAATCTTAACTAATGGTTTAAAAACAAAATAATACAAAACTAAGAATACAATTAAAAAATTAACTGCCTGGGCGACCAACAATTTAAAATCAATGTGAAAAGACTCTATGATGGTATCCATATAAAATTTTTATTTAATAATCTTGCTACTACTCCAGAAACTAATTCCGGAATAGTTGGTAAAATTACTACTAAACTAATTAATGCTAAATGAAATAACTAAAGCGTAAATAGCGATAGCTTCCGCAAAAGCTATGGCCAAAAGCATGGTTGCCAAAATTTTTCCTGATGCTTCTGGATTTCTACCAATCGCCTCCATGGCTTTTCCGCCAATAATACCAACACCAATTCCAGGTCCGATTGCGCCTAAACCAATGGCTAGGGCTTTAGCTATCATAATAAGTCCGATTTCCATAATTTTTTATTAATTAATGAATTATGTATAAAAAAATAAAGATTAATGTTCTTCTGCTATTGTGGCCATTGATAAGTAAGACAGAATTAACATGGAAAAGACTAATGCCTGAATCAAACCAATCATAACTTCTAAAAACATAAACGGCAGAGGCAGACCAAAAGCCAAAATAGCCGACATAGAAGCGATTAAAACTTCCCCAGCGAATACGTTACCAAAAAGACGAAAAGACAGACTAACAACCTTTGCTAATTCGCTGATTATTTCCATGAAACCAACCAAAAATTTAATTGGATTTATCATTAAAATCATTGGATCTTCTTTAACTTTTTTCGGAATTTCTAATAACGCTTTAATATTGATAAATTTATTTAAATGTTTCCAAATTCCTATTGAAAGAACTCCAATAATATGACTGGCAACAACACCAATAATTGCTAATGACAATGTTGTGTTCAAATCTGCCGTACCGGATCGAAAAAAAGGAATAAAAGCTTGGTATCCATGTTCAGACACTATTTGCCCGATTGAACCAATGCCTGGTAAAAGACCAAGCCAATTATTTATTAAAATAAAAATAAAAAAAGAAAAAACAAAAGGGAAAAACTTATATGTTTTTTCCCTTGATCCAGTAACGGAATCAAACAAATCGACCAAAGACTCTACAATGAATTCCATAAAATTTTGTAAACCTCGAGGAATCATCCTGATTCTTGATCGTAAAAATAAACCAATAATAACAATTATAAACACCGCTAGCCATGAATTTAATAATGCATTCGTGACTGGAAAATTACCAATAGTAAAAATGTTTTCGGCATAAATACTATGATCGTGACTAATTTCACTGTATGTTTCTGCTGGTTGATTAGACATATTAAGATTTATCCTTTTCAGAATTATTAGGGCTTATTTTATCAAACTCCTTTGTCGCGCTTTTGATTAACCCAATCATTGAAATTATAAAAGCTAAGCCAATGACAATCAAAAACATCCACGGTTCGGTATTATATTTATCGTCAAGCCAATGACCCAAAAACATAGCTATCAAGACTGGAAAAACAATCCAACCTGAAAACCTCAAAGACATTTTTACTGCTGGTTGCCACCAAGCAAATTTCTTGTCTTTTTCCTTTTTGTCAACTTCTTGATTTGACAATTTTTTTTCTACCATATTAAGACATTAAAAATACTTAAACAAAATAAAAAACCCAATAGATACGGGTATTATCTGTTCCCGATGTCAGATAAGAAATAACTCAAATTTAATAAAAATCTATCTTTATCTTCAATTAATATTCTATATATAAAATTTAAAAAGTCAACTCAATGTCCTGTGTAAAAGCTATAAATTAAATATTAAATAGTCTTTTGGCATTTTCAGTTGTTGTTTCGGCAATTCTTTCTGTTGTTAAATTTTTTATAAGAGCTATTCGTTCCGCTACTTTTTTCACTAATACTGGCTCATTTCTTTTGCCTCGAAAAGGTTCTGGCGTCATAAATGGACAGTCGGTTTCAATCATAAATTTTTCATTGGGTAATTTTCTAATTAAATCATCCCATCGAGCAGAAAAAGTGATTAAACCAGTAAAAGATATCATTAATCCCAAAGAAAAATACTGCCAAGCCAAATTTTCATCACCAGAGTAACAATGCACCACTCCCCAACTTTTGTTGGTCGGTAAAATATCCTTATAATCTTTTTTAAAATCTTTCAAAATACTCAACATATCGTCATGGGCTTGTCGGCAATGCAATATAACCGGAAGATTTATTTCTGCAGCCAACTTTAGTTGCTCTTGTAATACTTGTTTTTGTTTATTTTTTATTTGCGCTACATCGTCATTGACGTTAATGTGGTAATAATCAAGACCAATTTCACCAATCGCCACCACTTTACTAAAACTAGCTAGTTTTTCGTAAGCATCTCTAGAAAAAGTTTCAGCTCTAGTTATAAATTCATAATCATCACCTTCAGCCTGAAATTCTCTTAGATGTATCGGGTGTAAACCAACCGCCGCATAAACTCCTTTTTCGTAACGATTAGCATAATCTAAAGCCCTTTTTGATGTTTTGTATTCAGAGCCGACCAAAACCATCCAGACATTTTCAGTTAATGCTCGTCTAATAATTTCATCACCATCATTTTTAAACGCATTAAAATTAACATGCGCATGCGTGTCTATAAACATATCTTTTTATATGAAGACTTTATTGCAATTTTACATTTGCTACTGGTCTTCTCCTTCTCTTTTCTCCTCAACTTGAGGTTCAGGAGCTTGTTCTGGCATTTCTGACTGACCAGTTGATTCTTCTTTTTTACAACATCCAAAAAGTTTTTTTAACCATTCCCACATATTTTTAAATTTACGTAAATTTAAAAATTAATTGCGAATTTACAAATTAATTCACTTGCAAGCTCGTAAAAAATTAGAAATCTACAAATTTATTATTTTCTTAAAATTTTTATATTTTCAATATCCCTTAAATCAACCAGCATTGAAGCTTTTTTCTGCAATTTTCCAACATTAATAACTAAATCCGGCTTAAAACTAATGAAATAATTATCTAGATTGCTAGCGCTAACTAAATTTTTATCTTTTGTTTTATTTAAGCTAGTTGATACAATCGGCATTTTCGCCCTTTTTATTATTTTAGCAATAAATTCAGACTTAGGCAAACGCACCGCTATACTATCAATCTCGCCAGTTAATTCACGTGGCAACAATCCTCGATTTTTCAGAACCACTGTAACTGGTCCAGGCCAAACTTTTTTAAGATATTTCTCCTGTTTCTGGCTGATAAAGCAGTACTTTTTAGCCATAGATAAACTGCTAATCAAAATTAAAAACGGTTTATCAACTTTTTGTTGTTTGATATGCCGTATTTTTTTTACTGCCTTTTCTTTATTCGCTAAACAACCTAGTCCGTAAATAGTATCGGTCGGATAAGCGATAACTTTCCCTTTATTTAAACAATCAACGATTAATCTTAAATGAATATCGCTTAAATTACCAAGGTCTGTACTTATCTCTTTCATTAATTTTCTTTTATTAAGCTTAACCAACCACTAACTTTTTCCAATATTTCCGGGATAATTGAAATAATCGGATGACTAAATTTTAACAAAAAAGGAATGATTTGCGAATTTTCAATAAATCCACCACTTATCGAACTAACAAAAGGCGTAATTTCAATATAGTAAAAAACCAAACCAAGGACAAAGCCGCCAAAAACAAAACCAAAAACCGCCCCAGCTAATCGGTTAATTGTTTTTAAAAAAGGGATGATTGAAATAAAATTATAGGTATTATCCAAAACGGTAAATAAAAAACAAACCAACCTGTTTATTAAAACAAATAAAACTAAAAAGACTGTAACTCTTCCAACCGTATCATGACCGAAAAATAAATTTTGAACCAAAGTAAAAGCTGGCAAATAAAATAACGCCGCCAACCAAACACCAAGAATCAACCCCGCCAGAGAACCAACTGTGCGAATAAGCCCAAAAAATAAGCCATAAAAAATAAAACCGAAAAGAATAACTAAGATTATAATATCAAAAATTCCCATATTATTTTGATTAAATATGATTATTTTTTAAATACGCGGAAACAAAGACTCCCCTTTTTTAACCTGATCTTGTGAAAATTGTTTGATAATTTTTTCAGATATTTCTGGCATAAACGGCTGTAATAAAAAAACGGTATCTAAAATATTTTGGGCAATCGGCTCTAAAATGTCTTTTATTTCGTTTAAATTCTCAATTTTCCAAGGCTTTTTCTCACTTAAAGTTTCATCACTTCGACGAAATACTTGCCATAACATTTTCAAAACCTCATCAAATTTATAATCTTCCATTAATTGCCCATATTCTTTGGTTAATTTTTTATTCCCACCCTCTTTTAGTTCAGTCTTTATTTTATTTTTTTCCAATAAATTGGATATTCGAGCAACCAAATTTCCTAAACCGTTAGCTAGGTCGGCATTGTATTTTTCATCAAATTTATTCCAACCGATATCCCCATCATTACCAAAAACAGTAGCACTCATTAATAAATAGCGCGTAGCATCAACGCCGTATTTATCAACTAAATCTTCAGGCGAAATAACATTGCCAATTGATTTGCTCATCTTCTGTCCATCAATCATAAAATAGCCGTGAATAAATATTAATTTTGGCAAAGGTAAATCCAAGGATAGAAGCATGGCTGGCCAAATTGTAGTATGAACACGCAGAATATCTTTGCTCATTATCTGTGCGTCAGCTGGCCACATAGCTGGTGCTTGCCCGCCACTTCCATCCCAATCCAAGCCAGTCAAATAGTTCAAAAAAGCATCCGCCCAAACATATGCCGTCTGATCTTTGTCCCAAGGCAAAGGTATTCCCCATTTAACATTTTTTCTAGAAAAAGAAATGTCTGTTAATCCCTCTTTTTCATAAAAACTCAACATTTCATTTTTCTTTTCTACTGGTAAAATTTTTAATTCATCTTTTTTAATCTTATCAAGTAGCTGATCTTGATATTTTGAAAGTTTAAAATTATAACACTCTTCACTCATCTTTTCTGGTTCTGTACCGTGCTCTGGACACTTACCATTCACTAAATCTTTTTCACTTTTATACTGTTCGCAACCTCGACAATACAAACCTTCGTATTTTCCCAAATAAATATCACCCTTGTCATACATATACTGCAAAGCATTTTGCACCGCTTTCATGTGTTTAGCGTCAGTTGTTCTAATAAAATTATCATTGGAAATGTTCAGCATCTGCCAGGCTCGCTTAAACTCTTCTGCTATTTCATCGGTAAACTCTCTTGGTTGTTTACCTGCCTCTATAGCCTTTTCCTCTATTTTCGCGCCATGTTCATCTGCACCAGTCAAAAAATAAGTTTGATTGCCAATCTGACGATGCCAACGCGCCAAAACATCAGACGCCACCGTAGTATAAGTATGCCCAATATGGGGTTTAGCATTTACATAATAAATTGGAGTTGTAATATAAAATTTATTTTTTAACATTTATTCTTAAATTCTTAATTTTTAATTGGTTTCATTTTCCGACAATTACTACAAACTCGCCTTTTTGGTCGTCTTTATTGTATTTTATTTTTTCAATAATATTTTTCAATTCTCCCCGATAAACCGTTTCGTGCATTTTGGAAAGCTCCCGACAAACCACAACAGAAGTAATTTTTTTACTTTTTTTTACTTTTTCTTCTGTTGTTTTCTTTAATTTTTTATATTTATATTTATTTATACTTTGAATATCCGAAAAATCACCTTCATCTAATTTACCAATTTTTTTATTCAACGCACCTAATTCTTCAAGAAATTTTACTATTCGATGTTTTGATTCATAAACCACTGCTGGATATTCACTGGCGATAACTTTGTTCAAAAAAGTCTGTCGTCCTTTTTTGTGTGGCGGAAAACCCATAAAAACAAACTTGTCAGTTGGAATACCAGAAATTGACAAAGCGGCTGTAACAGCTGATGGCCCAGGAACCGCTTCAATATTCACTTGGTCGCCGAATCTTTCAATTACCGCTTGAATTAATTTCCCCCCTGGATCAGATATGCCTGGTGTGCCGGCATCTGACACCAAAGCTAAATTTTTATCATTTTCCAATAAAGCCAATATCTCACCAATTTTTCTCTCGTCTGAATGCTGATGACAGGAAATAGTCGGAGTTTTAATTTTGTAATATTCAAGTAATTTCTTCGTTACCCGAGTATCTTCACATAAAACAAAATTAACTTCTCCCAAAATGCGTAGCGCTCTCATGGAAATATCTTCTAGATTGCCAATTGGTGTGCCAACTATATATAAGGTATTCATAAAAAAATTTCAATTTCTAATCAATTTTTAATTTGTAATTACATGATGTCTTCTTTTCTTTCTTTGACATATTTGGTCCACTCTTCAGTAATTTCCACAAACATTTTAAACGGCGCTTCAATAATAAAATCTAATAAAAAAACAAAAACATTCAACCGAGAAAATTTTTCATTTAACCATTTGCCGACCGCGACAATTGGTACATAGAAAAAATCCATAATAAAAACAAAAAAATTCTCTTTTTGCTCAGTCACAAACATCTCTTTCGGACCTCGTCTAATACGAATGCTAAAAAAACTTACTAAAGTCAAGAAAAACAAAAAAATAACGATGCTGACAAAATTAAAATGTATCTTGTTTAACGCCCAAACAACTAGGCCGAACGTAAAAATAAAAGTTGCAAAATAGAAACCGCCCAATATGGAATTCGTAATTTTTCCACGCTTAACTGGCTTTTTTAATCTTATCGGGTCTTGTTTTTCTTTTTCCTTGAAAACAATACTTTCTATACCTTCTTTAATTTTTTGGGTATTAGCATTGGATGGCACTCTAGTAAAAAGAACAATTAAAAACAATAGGAGAGGCGGGAAAGAAATGTTTATCGCCAACGACATATAATTAAGAACTTCGCCAAGCCATATAGTGACTGGTACTTCCAAAATAATTGCCAACACCATTTTGGTCAAAAATATATAAATTATACTTCGGAATGCCGCCCGGCGCAGTTTAACCTTCGTTAGTTTGTAGCGCTTATCGCATATCTTTTTTATTGTTCTGGCAAAAGCTTTTGGGTCTTCCGAAAAGCTATCGTAAACACTGGCTGGATTTTCTCTAATCACATCTTCAAGAATGGAAAAATATACCGTATAGCTTGAAATAATTTTATTAAACTGTTTAACTAGTGGGTGATCAATTTGCTTATTTATCGCTTCGCGCAATAATTCAATATTTTGAGCTATTTTAATAACATCCTCTTCACTAGCTTTGGGCCAATTCGCATTAAAATATTTTAATAACTGAAATTCAAGCATGTCCCGGTCAAATTTTAAGTAGACGCGATGGACACCGATATAAATTTGAATTTCTCTATCCTTCTCATATGGTAAATCTTTTGGCAATTCCACGGCTGAAGCTAAAATTTCATACATCTGATTAACTATATGCTTAGTTACTTGGTTATCGCTTAATTTTTCTTCTATCTCCGAAGCGCACATAGCTATTACCCAACGAGCCGTTTCTTTTACCTCTTCTGATATCAATGCTACTTGAGGCAAAAGAATTTTTCTTAAAATTAAATATTTATTAATAATAATTTCGATTTCGCCAATCTTAGATTCAGGTATCTCGTCATTTGGCAAATAACCAGCTCTAATTAATTCAGTCAAAAGATGCGAAGACATATTTTCAACGCCTTGTTCTTTTATAACGCCTTCAATAATAATCTGCCGTCTAAGGGTTCTTTCAATTGCATTTTTCCTTAACAAATGCTCTTCTTCGTAATCTACATAATTACGAATTTTTTCATAATAAAAAGACATCTTAGATATCAAAGTCGATACTTTTATTTTTGGGATGTCGTCGTTGTTTGGTTTTTTACTTACTTCGTCATATATCAGACGAAAAAGTCTTTTGGTTTGATCAGTCGGAATCGATTTAACATTCTCCTTAGCCATGATTGTTGGATTTTCAGCAGTCATAATATTAAAAATATAATTATTGGCTTATTTTCGCTAATTTTATTTTAACACTAAAATAAGGCGTAAAGCAATGCTAAACGCCCGTTTTATTTAATATTAGCTTATATTGCCTAATCAATTAAATTAAAATTGGCTTTAATTTTTTCCTCCATATCTTTACTCCACTTATTTTGCCAATCAAATGGAGCTTCCGACCAGAACTCAACCGTGTAAATATTTTTGCCTTTTTTGTCAATTTCGTAAAAAATTCTATTATCACCTAAACTTTTTAAAATACTTTGCCAGTCTTTATCATTAAAAATTCTGACCGTAATTACTCTGGCATAACCCGGCACCAATTGCTGACAGCTCCTATCTGATGTCGGTATATATACTTCCAAATCAATATAATCATCTGTTTCTTTTCTCTGCGTTTGAAAATATTTAAATTCAACTGGCAAAACCAACGAAAAACCCAAATCTTTATTACGATAATGATAATTATTATCTTCAGCCAACTGATCCATGTTAATTTTATTTTGCTTTAAAACACAGCCAGTAACACAAGCCACAATCAGTACAGCCAAAGCCAAAACAATACTTTTTTTCATATTCTTACAACTTAAAATACTTTTCTATTTCTTTTTTTAACCACCAGATTTTATAGGCACCGTAAAAAAATGAATAAGCGATGATAATAACGAACAAGCCAACAACTAAACGCAGAAGAAAATCAGTCCAGACAATCATCACGCCCAAAAGTAGCATTACTACACCAGAAAAAATCAAATGAAAAATAAATCCGTTTATTTTTTTCTTTGTTTGTTTAACAAAATTAAGCATAATTTTATATTTTATTTTTTTTATCTGCTAAAACTTTGGTTGCTTCCTTAACCGTAGCCTCCAACTTTTTAAAATCCCCAACTGCTTTTTCTTTTTTCTCCTTGTTAATTTCCTTTTCTTCAGCTCGAATTTTCTTTTCAATTTCGTCTTTCACTTCATGAAAATTCATTAACGAAAAAACAATAATTGAAGCAAATATAATACCGATTAAATTTAGAAAAAACAAACTCAAAGCCCCAACCGCCATATTCCAGTTAAAAAACGCCAAAGCGATGCCGACAGTCGCCAGAGGTGGCATCAAGGCAACTGAAATGGACACCCCAGGCAAAACTTCAGAGGTGGACGGAACAACCAGAGCGTAAGAAACCGCCAATCCCGACAACATAGCAATTAAAAAATAAGCTAGGCTGGGATGCGCTCTAGACAATAATTCAGATGTAATCTCTTTGTCAGTAGCCAAAAGAGCCATTGTAAAAGAAATAAAAACAACTAGTAAAATTGACCATAAAACAATCAGTAGAGAACGTTTCATTAATTTAGCATCACCAACAACAATACCCATAGCAAAAATTAACATTGGTGACAATATTGGCGTTATCAGCATGCCACCGATAATTACTGCTACGCTGTTAATCAAAAGACCGATTGCGATAATAGAGGCTGACAAAATAAGCATCAAGAAAAAATCAAAATCCAAACAACTTTCATTAAACAGCTGATTAACACAGTCTTTTTTTTGAGTCTTGGCCAGTTTTTCAAATTTTAAAAACATAAAAACAATTATAACTTATAATTTAACTACATTGTATTTCAACAATAAATCCAAAAGATTAACGAGATAAATCGTTGCTAAAAATTATTCCAGCTCACCAACTTCAATTTTTCTAATATCATTATTGGAAATACCTAAGCTCAAACTTCTAAACAAATCCATCACATTACTTATAGTCACTTCATGTTGGTAACCGTCAACGTCAATATAGCTAATTGCACCAGCCGCTTCAACTCTAAGTAAAAACTTGCCTTTCAGTCTGTTTCTCAATGTTTGATCGCCGGTCTGTCCACTTCCAGCCATCGGAATTTTAGCTAAATCACTTTCGGTAATACCCAAAGACAATTTTCTAAAAATTTCTAGAGCATTCTCTTGCGTAATATAATAGCGTTTACTGTCCGCTGGATTAACATACCAAATCAAACCAGCTCGTTCGACTTGTAATAAAAGTCGACCAACCACTCGCGCTGTTAGTTTTGAATCAATTTCTGTAGTTAATGCCTTTTCTTCACTGACAATACCGGAAACATCAATTTCTGTACGAGTGATAGTTATATTCACGGCTCCACTAACTCGACCAGTCAAATCCTTAGCCACAATGCTGAAATTATTTTCTCCCTTGGCAAGCGGTAATTCATAGCTCCAACTTACTTCATCGTTTGCGCTGATTATTTCACCATTATTAATTAAAATAGATGAACCAGACGACTTAGTACCACTAATTGTCTGACTACCTCTGGTCGTTTGACTATTAAAATTATTTATCACTGGCGTAGCCACTACCACCTCTTCGGTTCTAACAATAACCACTTCAACGCTTTGACTTTCTCGTCCAGTTTCATCAATCAAATTAATCAACGCCATATTATCACCAAGAATCAACGGCATTTGATTTTGCCAACTAGTGGCATTATCATAACCTGTAATTCGATTACCATTAATCATTACTGCCGTGCCGATAGTTTTGGTTCCAGAAATAGTCTGCTCAGTATTAATTGTCGGTGAAACTACAGGATTAACTGTCGGCGTCATTAATTCATTAATATCAACCAAAGCAGTCTTGATTGGATCCAATACTGCCAAACCATCTTCGTTCTTGATATTGTTTCTAGCTTGACTGGCACTGGACGCTCCCCAATAATTACCGCCCAAGTCAACTGAACCAACATTGTTTTCTAAATCAAAACTGGTATTGCTATAAATATTATTGCCACGAATATTGCTATTGACACCGGACAAAATAACTCCGCCACTGAAATTAAACTTTATACTGTTGCGCCAAACATTTGTATTTTCACCGTTAATTTCTATGCCTTGACTATTATTATTTATAATATTTTTCTCCACAACGGTATTTAAACTGTTGGCGCCAACCTGTAATCCTTCGGAAAAATTATTATTAATCTGGTTATCAACGATAATACTATTATCCCCAAGACTAACAACGATGCCTTGATTATTGCCAATAATTTCATTATTTTTTATTTCTGCTGTCACCACCAAATTACCGTGCCATGATTTGCCAGCTGGAGTTAAAACATATGAATTGCTATTTTTTCTATTGATTAAAATACCAACACCATTATCCGTAAATTCATTACTAGCAACTGTTATCGGTTCAACTGTAGCACTAGCATTCTGTCCATCTTCACCAAATAAAACTTCTCCGCCATCCGAACCGTTATCGCCAGCAATTTCAATGCCAACTTCATTGTTTAAAAACTGAATATCACTTAAATATGGATTAGCGTCGTCACAAATAATTCCCTGCCCGTATTTCACAACCGCATATTGAATAATGTTACCACTGACATATTCACTATTAGCGTTAAAAGTAGCGTCGATTGATTCATCTGCAAATTCAATTCCACTCCAATTTCCACGAGCTGGATTTGCCTGATTGGAAGTAAAAATTATTTTGTTATCAGATTCGCCAATTGCCTCTAGTCGTCCTTTAATCACTAATTTACTACCCTCGTTAAATCTGACAATCGTGCCGGCTTGAACAGTTAACTTAGCACCAGAAGATATTTCCACTGTCCCGTCAATTATGTACGGGCTATTTTCAACTGTCCAAATATTGTTAGTAATATTACCACTAACGCTATTGGACGCCCCAACGCCTGTCGGCGAAATAACTGCGATTAGCATCGCCAAAACAAGCCCAATATTAAACATTTTTTTATAAAGCCTCATAGTTTTAATTTAATATTTATTTGTACACATATTATAGCATATTTTATCGCCCAAAAAAACTATATTTTTTATTATTCAAGCGTAATTACTACAATTTCCGATTTATTGCCAATCCTAATTGGCGGACCCCAGGTGCCGACACCATTGGTCGTATAAAGAGTGTAATCGCCTATTTTATGCAAACCATAGTCATAGCCTCTATAAATAGCCTTGGTAATAAGATTGAAGGGAAACATCTGTCCTTGATGTGTGTGCCCCGATAATTGTAAATTCACGCCACCTTGACTAATTGCCTCAATTTGTTTTGGCTCATGATAAAGAAGAATGTTTGGTTGATTGTAATATTCATTCTTTAATGAATTTAAAATAGCCACAATATCTTTGACTTCTCCTCTAATCGGATAGCTAATACCAATCAATTTTAAACCATCAATGTCAACTATTTCGTCTTGAAGTATTCTTATTTTATTTTTTTCCAAAGTAGCAAATATTTTTTCTACGCCTAAATATGTCTCATGATTACCAGTAACAAAAAATGTGCCCTTTTCAGTTTTTAGATTATTGAGTGGCTGAACAGGTAAATTAATTTCACCATCCATACCATCAAATAAATCGCCAGTAATCACCACTATTTCTGGCTTAATTGCATTTACCTTTTTAACAACTAATTGCATAAATTCCTTGCGGTAAATATGACCTAGATGGACATCAGACAATTGAACTATTTTTTTACCATGCCATGCTTCTGGCAAATTCGGAATATTAACAGAAATATTTTTTATCACCGGATGCATAGCATTTAAATAACCAAGACTAGAAAAAATAACAGCTAAACTAAAAAATGTTATCCCCAAAATTATTGAACTGATATTAATATTCACTACTCGTGCCAACCAAACAAACAGCCAGACTAAAACAGCAGCTATAAGCAAATTAACCACGAAACCCTGCCAAAAGCTTGAAACAAAATAAAATGCCCGTGTAAAAAAGTTCTCTCGCCAATGAGCTAAAATTGAAGACAAAATAAAACTGACGGCCAAAATAAAAATAACTGACAGAAGAATAATCTTGTGAGCTGGATTAGCAATTGAAAAAATCTTTACCAAAGAAAAATAAAGAAGATAGTGCGAACCAAATAGGAAGAAAATAAACAAAGCCAAAACAATGGCCATCTGTAATATAAACATAAAAAAATAAAACTAAATAAATTCTATCTTAACTATAGCATAAAAAGTAAAAAAAGGTTCAACGCGATTCACTACAATACACCCCTTTGCATTCATCTAAAGTACCGATGCCGTCGCAAACCGTGCCTTGTTTCATTTCGTTAAAAATTTTCTGCTTTTTCTCATTTATCTGTGGTTCAATATTTTTTTGAATATACGACTTTATAATATTAGGCGTTTCTATCGGATAATTTACTTCTTCATCAAGCGTAAAACAGGCTTCATAATTTTTTTGCTCGCGACAAAGGCCGACTAACCCCTGTTTATGCAGACAAAAACTTTTTATTGCTCCTGCTGGTGCTAATGAACAATCACACAGCGAAGCGTTATCCATGCAGGCTAAAATCATATTGCCAACTTTGCGAGCAGCATTGGATTGTATCAGCTGCTTCTTACCGCTGCGCAGCTTGCCAACTAATTTATCTAAAAGTGAATAAGAAAAATCAGGTACTCCCTCGGGTAAATTTGGCGTTTCATCAAGCACAATACAAGCATCATAATCACCGGCTTCGCATTTTATTTGCAATGCTTTATTTTTTTCACAAAAAGCCTGGGCATAAGTCGGGGTTCTTTCACATTGACATGTTTCTGGATTATCCATGCAACTTTGAATTATACCAGCTGCTTCTTTGGCGCCTTTTTGTTTTTCTTTTTCTATATAAGCGCTATAATCTTTGGCAAAAAATTTACCGAGCCAAGCTGGCATGCCGGCTGGATATATTTCCACGTCTTCAATTTTTTCGCAGTCAGTTCCCTCATGTTTGCAATTCAAGCCGTAAGTTTTTTGAATCTCGCAAAAAGATATATAGCTTTCTTCTGGCAAATCAAGCGCTGAACAATTGCAAGCTTCAACATTTTTAAAACATTTACTCAAAGCTTCTTTGACTTTATTTTCCGCTTCTTCTAATCCTTGTTTTTTGCCTTCTTCGCATTGAGTTCGACCGCTTTCTGTTTCAATTTCTGAACAATCGCAATTTATTGGATTCTCGCGACAAGCTATCTCAATTTTAACTTTTAACTCTCTGGCTGCTTCAACTTTTACCGAACATTCTATTTGTCCAGTCTGATTAGTAATATCTAAACAATCGCAATTATCCAAATCTTCAGTGCAAGCTTTTATCTTATCCTGCTTTTCTTTTTCTGCTTGATATTTAGCTTCAATAATTGCCAATTCACATTCTTTTTTTCCGTTTTCATTCTCAATTGAATCACAATTACAAGCTGAAATGTTTTCCCGACATTCACCTTCTATTCGCGCCTTGGTTTCTTCTATTTCGGCAATCGCTGTTTGACGCTTGGCTTCGCAATTATTTTTTTCTGAAATGCAACGATCATACGCTTCCCGTGCTTCCGAATTATCAGCCTCCAAAATATCATTACATGGAATTCCTTCACAAGAACAAACGTAAGGATCCTGCCGACATTCACCTTCAATCTGAGTCACCTTTGCCTGAACTTGGTTTATGATTGCCGCTTTCTGCTCAGCTTCTGTCTGCTCCTGCTCCGCTCTGGCATTTTCTTGTTCCGCTTCCACGTGCTCTTGCACCGCCTGTGCTTCCATTTGCGCTTTCATCGCTTCAGCTTGTTCCATCGCCACCTGCCTTTCAGCCGCGCCATAATCTTCTGCCATAACTGTTCCGACCGCAAAAAACATAAAAATGATAATAACAAAAAATATTTTTCTATTCACAAATTTAAATTAATTATTATATTTATATTATATCAAAAATCACCACTTATTTGAATATTACTAATAAAAAATCGCCGAATAAATTAATTGGCGACAAATTATACTAAAAAAATATATTAAATTTAATTATTAAGCATCTCTTCATTGATCAGATTTATTTCCTCTACTTTTTTTTCTACATCTTTTGCTTTATCTAAGGCTTCTTTGTAAACCGCTGATCTGGTTGGCTGATTATCTGTCTTCTCTATCTTTGTCGCGCAAGCAGAAAGGCAAAAAATTAATAATAGAAAAATAATAATTTTTTTCATAGACTTAATTATCTTAAATCAAATTATTAAAAAATCTTTACCCGACTAATCTTTCCCGCTAGCTTTTCTCGCCCCTACTTCATCAGAACCAAAATGATGAGCGATTTCATGTTTAACGGTTGAGATAATTTGCTGTTTAGCCTCCTGTTCATCGTGACAATGATAAGAAATAGCTTTTCTAAAAATCGTAATCCTATCAGGTAAAACCGGTCCAAAATTCAATTTTTTACCCTGACAATATCCCTCAAACAAACCAAATAAACCCTCATCACCTCTAATGTTAAGTTTTTTAAGCTGTTCTGACGTTGGTTGGTCACTAGCAAATATTGCTACGTTATTTAACTTTTTACTAATATTTTCCGGCAAACTGTCTATCGCCTCACCAACCAGTCTCTCAAATTGTTCAGAGCTAATTTTCATAATTAAATAATAGCAAATTCAATGAAATTTACCAATAAAAAAATACTCG
The DNA here is from genome assembly GCA_964553705.1 of uncultured Gammaproteobacteria bacterium. Lineage (GTDB taxonomy): Bacteria > Patescibacteriota > Patescibacteriia > Patescibacteriales > GWC2-42-12 > CAYXNZ01. The sequence goes on along the minus strand of CAZKKV010000012.1, from coordinate 7,088 downwards.
CCAAACATAATATCTAACACGTATTTTTTAAAACTTCTAATACCGCTACTCAACAACCGTCAAAACAACATTGGTTTGATTATCCTCGTCTTTGGAAATTGACAGTGAAACAATTCTATCTCCTTTTTGCGCCGACATCATTGCCATGTCTCCAGTCATCGAAGAAAAGGTTATACTCCAGTCTGCTTCTTTCAATTTTTCTTCATAAAGCGCCCTCGCCTCAATAATACTTTTTTCAGTAACAATAACTACGCTCTGCCCACCCTGCACGATATTCTCCATAGCAGAAATAATTTTTCCTTCAATCACGTAAACGTCATTAGGAAAATTATCAGGCAAAGATACGCCTTCACCAGCCTCTATTGTCATACCTTCGCCAACCTCAAGAGTTGTTTTGCCACCTTCTATGTCTAAATTAACTGCCTGTCCGGTTGATTCTTCAAGCTGTTTTTCTATATTTTTCTCTACAGCGGTTTTCATGCCACAGCCAGTAGTAACCAAAACGACAGCCACGGCCAAAATAAATAATTTTTTCATGAGTTTAAATTAATTATTTAAAATAAATAAAAATTTACTCAGTTCCCATCATAATTTGACCACACTTTTCTTCAACTTCTTGAATAATGCTAAAAATATCATCAATCTTCGGTTCGGTCGCCTTGATAATCTCGCCGGTTTTCAAAACCGCTTTCACTTCCAAAGCATGCGTTTGTATAACTTTACTTATTTGACAGTCAGCCACCGCCTGTTTAATCATCTGCCAATTAGTCTCATTTGATGTTTGGCCGACAGCCACTCGACATTTTTTTTCCAGGCAAAATGCTGTCTCACGACCCAAGCAACTAAGCTCACAACTTGCAGGAAAAGAATTAACTAATTTCATAATCCTACTTGCTTCATTTTTATTAGTGACAATCGCACAGCTAAACGGACACTTGTTGCCAGCGATAACGCAATCTGAATTTTCTTGGCAATAACCGGCTTGGGAAATCTGGCGGGAAATATATGATTTTTTTATTGACAAAAAAGAAGTGAATACTAGTATTATCAAAACCAATACTCCAAACAAAACAAAAGTACTGATATTTTTTTTAGCTATTAGTTTTTTATTAATAAACTTTATCAAATAATTAATCAATAAAAATATTATTAAAAAATATAAATAATTAAAAACTATATAATGATAAAAACTACCTGGTGAAAATATCCACTTATCAATAGAAAAACCATCTAGCACGTCTTTGATTTGGTGAATAAAAAACGGATATGGCCAGCCATGAAGAGCGCTCATAATTGTTCCGCCGATTTTAATCTTTAAAATAGATAAAGATGCTCCCATAACCAGTAACGGTCCACCAAAGATTATGACTTTGTCTAATTTATTTTTATACAAAGAATAAAATCCTTTCAATACTATGCCAACTAGTCCGCCAAGAAAACCAACAAAAACAAAAACCGCGCCTATCATTAAATAATCCTTGTCCCACAATTCAGAAAACGGCATTGGCGAATCATACGCCCAGCGTTGCATAGCGTATATCCGTAAAAAAATTAAAATAAAAGTTAAAATTCCAAAAATAATTGAACCGACCGCCAACTTGCCGAGAAATTTATAGCTTCTTTTTTCTGTCTGAACCCAAACCAAAAAACAACCAGCTAATAGTAAGTATGGTAAAAACGACCATTCAATTTCAAACACCCAATTACCAATAAATAAAATAATAATCGCACAAATAATTGATGTTAAAATCACTGGTTTAAATTTTTTCATATTTTATATTTATTAACTAGCAATGTAATCCCCCTGATGACAATTCCGATTAATCCACCAAAGATACAAATACCTGATAAAAATAATGCTGGAATTAGAGACGCCCAAAAGACAAAAAAACCATCATGGTCATATTCAATCAACTGCCAAATAAAAATAAAAATGAAACTAGTCAACAGTGAACCGATAATTAATTTCGGAGCAAAGCGATAGCTTCTGTTTTCATTTTGAACTAGTACCATAAAAATTCCCGCTATTAACGGTATCAATAAAATCTGGAAACCCCATAAAAATCTAAACCACTCTGGCTTACTAACAAATATTGAGCCAATAATTACAGTTATAGTGGAAACTAAATAAATCTTTTTCATATCTTTATTTTACCACAATTTAAAAAACACCGCATAGAATAGCGCTTCCAAACAAAAAGCGGGACAATGCATCCCGCTTCGCTATTCTCAAATATTTTTTTAACCTCCTTTTATTCTTGCGAAAGCTTCATTTGTCACATCAATCATTGTCTCAAAATTCTGCGACATATAAAAACCAATATCGCTGTCTGTTTCTGAAAAAAACCTGTGATACAGCATGCCGCCAATTTCAATATATGTTTGTTTACTGGTCGTTCTTCTTTTACGATCTGTTCTGCCTTCAAACAAAGAGCAAAGAAAAAAACAAATATCAGCGCCATTCTTGGCACAAAACGGATTATCTGTTTTTACCGCTTCTTCTAGGTAATCAATCGCACACCAGCTACGGGGACAATAATAAATAAAATCTCGTAACATTCTCGAAATGTATATACCACAAAGAAAAAAACTTTCGGCAATCAAACGGTTATCAATTAGAACTTCTGAAATTCTACCTTCAAAAATTATTTCAACCGCGCCGACATCCGCCAAAAAATCTTTATTGCTGTTCAAAACTGTTTTTCTTAAAATTATCGCTTTATTTAAAAGCTCATTTAAACCGCCTCCACTTTTTCTTGCAAAAGGTATTATTTCCCCTCCTCTCCCCATGTGTTTCCTCCTTTTTTAAGAAATTAATGTACAAATTACAATTTTTAATTATTTCTAGCCTCCTAAAAAATCCTAGAATTATTACTTTTTATATCTATACCTTACCTCTCCAAACCTCTTTTGTAAACCTTTTTTATTTAAAAATCATCAGAGGGTTTGGGATGCGTCTCCGCAATTATCACAAGACAAACTGAACGCCCCACTCTGTTGTCATTCCCGCAAAAGCGGGAATCTATAGGCCCAAGCGCCTGCCCGCCTCTGGAGGGACAGCTTAATTTAAATTTAAAAATTAAAAAATTACTTCCCCAAATTTTCTTGCCATTCCTTTATCGCCTCAAAAAATCTAGCTTGATTTTCTTCTTTGATTGCCTGCCCAGGTGGCAAAACCTCTTGCAGAGGATTTATTTTTATGCCGTTTTTCACCATTTCATAATGCAAATGCGGACCAGTAGATAAACCTGTTGAACCGACATAGCCAATAACGTCTCCCTGTTTTACCTTAACGCCATATCTTACGGCGAATTTTGACAGATGTCCATAATTAGTCTGGTATGTGCCGTTATGCCTAATCTTAACCATATAACCATAGGAGCCATTCCAACCAGCTAAAATCACCGTACCATCGCCGACTGCTCTAATAGGCGTTCCGTAAACCGCTGCATAATCAATCGCTCGATGACCAGTAGAAATATTAAAAGCTTGTATGTATCGCAAACCAGTGGTAAAACCAGAAGAAATATATTTAAAAGCAACTGGCGCTTTCAAAAACATTTTTTGCACCGAATTGCCGTTCTCGTCAAAATAACCAGTATTTTCTTCTGTTTCTTTAAAATAATAAACCTGATATTTTTTTCCATCATTAATATATTGTCCAGCCAAAATTTTCCCCGGCATCTGATATTCACCATTCAAATATCTTTCTTCATAAATAAATTTAAATGTATCGCCAACTCTGGGGTCCATGGCAAAATCAATTGACCATTGAAAAGCATTGGCCAGTTCAATAATCGCCCGCTCGTCAATATTATTTTCCAACGCAGCTTCATACATTGAAGTTTTCACTTCGCCTTCTTTGGTAACGATTCTAATTTCATAATCTATCGGTCGCATTTCGACCTCACAAAAACCAGTACTCTCTTCTGTATTAGTCGCATTTTCACTAAAATTATTTTTATAGCTAACCACGAGCTCATATTCTGAATCAATTTTATAAACCAACATTTTAAATTCATCTGTGTTTTTGTCAAAAGTCAGCTCCAAAAAATGATCAGTCTTTATCTTAGCCAAATCATAAGTATCCAAAGCTGTCTCGTAAATTTCATTAGCTAAACTCGGATTAATGCCCACTTGGGTCATTAACTCACCAAAAGTTGAATTAGCAACAATTTCAATTGATTCTTGACGGTCAGTTGGCTCAACAACAACTACTTCTTCTTGCACATTTTGACGAGCTCCTATTATCGGTAATCCATATTTAAAAAAACAAAAAATCCCGCTAGTCAGGATTAGTATAAAAATAATTGAATAAATTTTTCCTTTTTTCATAATTCTCTGTTTTTCTCAACTATTTAAGTGTAGAACAGAAAGCAAAAAAAATCAAAACATAATCGGAATCCTTAATTCATCAGCATACTCCAGTAAACCAGACGGATTATCTTTTTCCAGAACAATAACTCCTGCCTTGGTTTTCGGCGAACTAAACTTTAATTCAGCTTCGAATGGCACAAAATCTTCTGTCATCCAATTGTCTTGAGCTTGAGCAATAGCAATAGCGAGAAGTTCACCATTAGCGTCATATAACTTGACTGGAAAATCAGCTTCAAAAAACCAATAACCTCGCGCTTTGCCTCTGATAACCAAAGGGCTACTAATTTTTTCATTGGCCGTTAAATTTTCAACTTGAATCAAGTCTTCTTTTGGGCACAAGGCAAATTCGCAATCAGAACCGCTCCGTCCGACAGCAGAGCCGTCAGTGCAAAGCTTGGCTTCTTCGGTACAAGCAATTTGCTTCGAACTTTCGGGAATATTTAACCAAACAAAAAATCCCGCCCAATAGGATTAAGCTTGAGATAATAAATAAAATTTTTCTATTCTTTGATTGATGTTCGAAAATCATACAAAATTATGACCCGTCTTTTACTAACAATTCGATGATTTTACCATTTAAAATTGAAAAAATAATAATATAAAAAGACGAAATTACAGTAAAGCCAAAACCAAAATAATAAATCATTGCTGGTAAAAACGGGATTTTTACATTTCTATTATAGAGAAAAACCGCCAAAAGAGAATTCTTCATGCCTTGTTTTTTTAGTTCGCCCAAAAGAGGAAAAAGAATATAAGGCGGACCAGAAACAAGAATGCCAGAAATCATTGCATAAATCCAACCCCTTATACCTGACCTGGCTCCTAAATATTTTTTCGTTCTGTCTTTGGTAAAATATAAATTAACAAAAATCATTATTATAAAAACAAAACATAAGAGCGGAACTATTTTGATAAACATCAACAAAAAATCAAAAAACGCGTCTTTGGCAATAGAAAAATTCAATAAAGCAACAATTGAATAAATTACCAAAACAATCATTAAAAATTTCACTCCTCCACTTATTTTATTTTTCTTTAATTTATTCATTGAAAAAAATTCAAAGTTAAAATAACTAAAATAGAAATAATAATTGCAAAAACAAAATTAAGACCGTTTCTAATAAAAGCAAAACGCTTACCCAAAAATTTTGCTTCCAGGGACAACATAGCAATACCAACAGTTGACCAACTCGTAATAAAAGCGGTAATAGCTATCAGGCTGATTCCTTCTTTCAATAACTCCCCTCCAACAATATAGCTAGTTATCGGAATACCAAATGAAAAACTACCAGCCAAAGCTCCAACCAAAGGATCCAAGATAAAATTACCAGTAAATATATTTGCGTAATAATCTCTAATAAAAAGATTGATTAAATTAATCAAGAGTAAAACACCTATCATGATAGGCAAAGAAGTTTTAAACGACTGAATCGCCTTAAAAGTAGCTTCTCTCATGGTAAATTTTTTGTCCGAATATTCCATATTCTTATTATATCTTTCTAAAATTACACTGTCTATCTCAAAAAATAAAAAAATAGCCCATCCGAGCTATCTTTAATTTCCAACTTAAATGCCTTTGTAAATATTACTTACTGATGTTGGTGATAAATTTTTCCAACTTTTCAGAAAAATTATTTTTTGTCACTTCTTTTGTCAACAAAGCTAAAGTCGCGACTGGATTTAACCCACCAACTAATCCCATATCGGCAAAAGCGCCTTTGTCGCCATTACTACCCATAGTGCAAAAAAACGCCAGCTTCTTGAAATCTTTTTTGTAATTTTCTAAAAAAGTTCTCATTGGTGTTGACATTGTCCATGCCCAAACCGGCGTGCCAACTACAATCAAATTATAATCAGTTAACTTTTTTTCAATTGCTTTTATCTCAGTCAATTTTTTTGTCATCGCATCTCGACCAGCCGTTAGGTAACCTTTTGCTCCAGAACGATTTTTGGTATCAAAAATTTCTAGTATTTCCCACCCAGTTTTTTTACTTAATTCTTCAGACACTTTTTTCGTAGTGCCCGTACGAGAATAAAAAACAATTAAATTTTTCATAATTATTTTTTTAGAGAATCTCTTATCTCTCTCAACAACAAAGTGTCCTCTGACGGCTTGGTCGGCGTTTCTTCTTCTTTTTTCTTAAATTTGTTAATCTGTCTAATTAAAATAAATATAACAAAGGCAATAATAACAAAATCAATCACGGTATTAATAAATGAACCATAATTAAGAAGCACAGCTTCAGTCGTGTCAGTTGCCTTTTTGAGTGTTACGGATAAATTAGAAAAATCAACACCTCCTAATAATACGCCTATCGGTGGCATAACCACATCAGATACCAACGAACTAACAATTTTTCCGAAAGCAGCACCGATAATGATACCAACAGCCATATCAATAGCGTTACCCTTGATTGCAAATTTTTTAAATTCTTGAAACATATTTTTTAAATATTATTTATATCTATATTTTATCACTTTTTCTCTATTTTTTAAATAAAAAAACGGCTAAATTAATTTGCCGTATCATAATTGACTATATTTTTAACACACGAAAAACATACCAAATTTCCAGGTTAAATTCATATTTTCTTCCGTTTTTTATTTTTTAGTCAAACTTCCGACAATAAACAAGGTGTAAACAGCGGACAAACCAACTAAAACGTAAACGGATCTTGAGAAAATTGACATGTCGCCAAAAATGGCTGCCA
>CAZKKV010000011.1:26784-26851 GCA_964553705.1 uncultured Gammaproteobacteria bacterium | reverse complement strand
AGAGCGCCTGCTTTGCACGCAGGAGGTAAGGAGTTCGAGTCCCCTAGGGTCCACATGGATAAATATT
>CAZKKV010000011.1:0-26684 GCA_964553705.1 uncultured Gammaproteobacteria bacterium | reverse complement strand
CATCTGGTTAGTCCCGAGCCCTCGGGATTGCACGCAGGAGGTAAGGAGTTCGAGTCCCCTAGGGTCCACATGGATAAATATTTTGTTTATATTATTCATAATTCTAAGTACGATAAATATTATATTGGGCAAACCAATAATATCGAAAGAAGAATTATAGAACACAATAATAAAACCGAGAGTAAATACACCTCAAAATATTTAGGCGAATGGAATTTGATATATAAAGAGGAATTTAATAATCGGAGAGAGGCTATAATAAGAGAGAAATTCTTGAAAAAGCAAAAAAATAAAAATTTTTATAAAAAGTTATCGGAATTTAGCTCATCTGGTTAGTCCCGAGCCCTCGGGATTGCACGCAGGAGGTAAGGAGTTCGAGTTCCCTAGGGTCCACAAAATAAAAAATCGCCTGCGTTTTAGTTAAGGCGGTTTTTTTATTTTTAGTACATTATTTGATTTATTTTCATGTTTGTGGTTAGATATAATATAAAATAATTTTTAATGTTCATTTTACAAATAAATAAAAAAACATAGAAAGATAAAAAAAGGAGGAAAATACCATGGGAAAAGAAAAAAAATCGTATTACAGTACAAACTTTTTACAAGGCCCTGTTCTATCAAAAGGTGTTTCTTGGGTTACTTTTGCGGAAGCGCTTTTAATGGGGCAAGCGCCTGATGAAGGACTTTTTATGCCCGAGAGTGGTAGTATTCCGCTTTTAAACATGTTGGATATTATGAAGCTAAAGAGCGCACCGTATTTCGAATCTGCTATGCTTGTCATGGAAAAATTCCTTGATGAGGAAATTCCAAAAGATGATTTGTGCCAGATTGTTGAAGCTTCGTATCCGTTTGATGTGCCTTTGGAACGTTTGCACGGCACCAGGAGATATGTGATGCGCCTTGATCAAGGCCCAACAGCGTCGTTCAAGGATTTTGGTGCGAGATTGATGGCCAGATTAATGAGTTACTTCCGCAAAGAAGGTCAGCGACTAAATGTATTAGTTGCGACTTCCGGAGATACGGGTAGCGCGGTTGGCGAGGCCTTCAAAGGTGTTGAGGGTGTAGATGTCTATATTCTCTATCCACAAAAAGAGGTAAGCGGACGACAGAAAAAACAACTGGATACTATTGGTGGTAATATTATAGCTATTGCTGTTGACGGTAAGTTTGATGACTGCCAAGACATGGTCAAAGTAGCTTTTACTGATCCGGATTTTGCTGAGTATAATCTGACTTCGGCAAATTCCATCAACATCGGCCGAATATTACCGCAGATTATCTATTACGTTTACGCCTATGCCCAATTGGCTAAGCCAGGAGAGAGTATCGTATTTTCTGTTCCCTCGGGAAATTTCGGCAATGCTTTTGCTTGCGAGATTGCTCGGCGCATAGGAGTGCCTGTGGAGATGCTCATAATGGCAGTCAATGAAAACGATGAGTTTCCTCTTTTTCTTGAAACAGGAATTTACAAAAAGTTATCGCCATCAAAGGCTTGTCTCTCTAACGCTATGAACGTTGGTCATCCTAGCAATTTGGCGCGTTTTTTTGAGCTTTACGGAGGAACGGTTGACAGAAAGGGGGTAGTTTGGAAGACCCCAGATGTAGAAGAAATGCGTAAATATATTTTTTCCATCAGTATTACGGATGCTGACACGAAAAAGTGTATTCAACGTGCCTGGAATGAATACGGTCTACTTTTGGAACCGCATGGTGCTGTTGGCTGGGAGGCACTTGAAAGATACATTAAAGAATACAGAGTTTCCCCTCTGTGCGTATCTTTGGAGACAGCTCATCCAGCAAAGTTTCCTGAAGAGATCATTGAACTTTTGGGTTTTGAACCGGAATTGCCGGAGAGCATGAGAGGGATTGATAAACGGCAAGGAGAGCCCGTTCAACTCGCGGGTGGGTACAAGGAATTCAAGGAGTTTCTTATTGAGAATCTTAAAAAGGAGGTGTAAAAAAATAAAAGATTTAGGGGGGTCATTACTACGGTAGCACCCCTCTTTTTTATTTGCTGATTTTATCCAGTTATGATGTAATAGATGCATGGCCAAGAAGAAGAAAAAATTTATAATTATTGATGGAAATGCGTTGATTCACCGCAGTTTTCATGCCCTGCCACCTTTAAAAATTAAGTCTGGTGAGATAGTTAATGCTGTTTATGGTTTTACTACGGTTTTACTAAAAGCAATTCGAGAGTTTAAGCCAGAATATGTTGCTTTGACATTAGACAGAAAAGAAAAAACTTTTCGTCATGAACAATATAAAGAATACAAAGCAACACGAGTAAAAGCGCCAGATGAATTATATGAACAGATTCCCAAGGTTCGACAGGTAGTGGAAGCTTTAAATATTCCTATTTATGACAAGGCTGGTTTTGAGGCTGATGATTTGATTGGCACTTTAACGAAGGAAATTGATGGCCAAGTTGAAAAGATTATCGTCACTGGTGATTTGGACGCTTTGCAGTTAGTAAATAAAGATACCAAGGTTTACACTATGAAACGAGGTTTAACTGATTCTGTTTTGTATGATGAAAAAATGGTTGAACAAAGATATGGTTTAAAACCGAATCAGATAATTGATTTCAAAGCTTTGCGAGGGGATCCGTCGGATAATATTCCAGGCGTGCGAGGTATTGGTGAAAAAACTGCTACTGAACTTTTGCAAGTATTCAAAACTTTAGATGGTGTTTATAAAAACATAAAATCTAAAAAGATAAGAGCTCGGGTGGCTGATCTATTGATTGAGTACAAAAAAGACGCTTTTTTGAGTAGAGATTTGGCAACTATAGACTGTGAAGTGAAGATTGATTTTAAACTTGAAGATAGTCTTTTTAGAGATTTTAATATGGAAGAAGCGATTAAACTTTTTAATAAATTTGAGTTCAAATCTCTTTTACCAAGATTGCAGTCAATAATAAAAGATAACAATAAATCAAAAGTAGATGCAGGAGAAACAATAGATAAATTCAAAAGAAATCTAGATAAATTTAATTACAAATTAATTAACGATGAAAAAAAATTTAAAGTTTTTTTAAGTAAATTAAAAAAACAAACAGAATTTGTTTTTGATGTAGAAACTAGTAGTTTTGATCCACTAACGGCTGATTTGTTGGGAATTAGTTTTTCTTGGGAGAAAGGAGTTGCTTATTATTTGGAATTAAAAATCAAAAATCAAAAATCTCATAAAGAAAGTTTATTTGATTATAAATCAAAAAATTTAGGAGAAGATTGGTTGGCAAAGTTAGCGTCTATTTTTGAAGACAAAAAAATAAAAAAATACGGTCATAATATAAAATATGATTTGAAAGTTTTACAAAATTTTGATATTGAAACGCAAGGAGTGGCGGGCGATACGATGATTGCCTCTTATCTTTTAAATTCTGGTAGTCGACAACACGGCTTGGATGCGGTTGCTTTGTCTGAGTTGGGTTTCCAAAAAATTTCCAAAGAAGATTTATTAGGTAAAGGAAAAGACAAACTAAATTTTGGCGAAGTGCCGATTGAAAAATTATTTAATTATTCCTGCGAGGATGCTGATATGACTTATCGTTTGGTAAAAAAATTATTTCCAGAATTGAAAAAGCAAAAAATGGATAAATTATTTAATGATATGGAGATTCCTTTGATTGAAGTATTAGCCGAGATGGAATTGCATGGTGTTAAAATAAATGGCAATTATTTAAAAAAAATTGGGGAGACAACTAGTAAACGAATTAATCAGTTAGAAAAAAGGATACATGGATTAGCTAGTTCAAAATTTAATATTAATTCAACTCAACAATTACGTGTTGTTTTGTTTGAGACTTTAGAATTACCAACAATGGGAATTTCCAAGACCAAAACTGGGCTTTCTACTGGCGCTGATGAGTTGGAAAAACTCAAAGAGTATCACCCGATTATTAAATTGATTCAAGAATATCGAGAATTAAGAAAATTGCAAACTACTTATATTGATGCTTTGCCAAAATTAATAAATATAAAGACTGGACGAATTCATACTAGCTATAATCAGAGTGTGACAGCGACTGGTCGTTTGTCATCAACAGAACCAAATCTACAAAATATTCCGATTCGGACAGAATTGGGGCGTGAAATTAGAAAATCTTTTGTGGCTGACCGCGGTTATAGTTTGGTGTCATTTGATTATTCACAGATTGAATTAAGGATGGCCGCTCATATGTCTGGCGACAAGAAAATGATTGACGCTTTCAAAAAAGGCGTTGATATTCACACTATAACAGCAGCTGAAATTAATAGAGTAAAAGTAACAGATGTGACGCCAACAATGCGCCAAGAAGCAAAGGCAGTTAATTTTGGCGTTCTTTATGGTCAAGGTCCGCACGGCTTATCCCAATCAGCTGATATTCCATATGCGCGTGCCAAAGAATTTATCGATCAGTATTTTGTTGTTTATAAAGATGTAAAAAAAATGATTGATAGTTTGATAAATATTGCCAGAGAAAAAGGTTATGCTGAAACAATGTTTAATCGTCGAAGATATTTGCCAGAAATGAATTCATCAATGATGCAAGTGAAAAAAGCAGCCGAACGAATGGCTATGAATATGCCTCTGCAGGGTACAGCAGCTGATATGATTAAGTTAGCAATGATTAGAGTTCATGAATTATTGAAAAATAAGAATAATCAAGATAAAGTCAGAATGCTTTTGCAAGTTCACGACGAACTTTTATTTGAAGTTAAAAACGGTTATGAAAATAAAATAATCCCGTTAGTTAGACGGATTATGGCAGAAGCGATAAAATTAAAAGTACCAGTTGAAGTTGACGTTAAAACTGGCAAGAACTGGGGAGAAATGGAGAAAATTAAGAATTAGGAATTACAAACTATGAATAAAAACAAATTAAATTATATTATTGATTTTTTGTTAACCATATCGTTTGTCTCTGTAGCAGTGAGCGGTTTAGCGATTTTCTTTTTTTTACCAAGCGGAGTTCGACAAGGAGGTTGGCAAGAGTTTTTAGGAATAAATAAAAATGTTTGGTTAGATGTTCATAATTGGTCGGGTATAATTTTTGTGGTGTTAGTTTTATTGCATTTTGTTTTACATTGGCAGTGGGTTGTTTGTATGACTAAAGAAGTATTTAAAAGTAAGAATCGAGAAAAATAATTATATGGATTTAAAAGATTTAAAAAATAAAAAAATTTGTGTTTTGGGCTGGGGTTTGGAAAACCAATCCTTGGTTAAGTTTTTGTTAAAGAAAAAAATTGATAGCCAGATTACAGTTTGTGATGCCAGAAAATCTGTAGAGACAAGTCGTGGCTTGTCCTTGTCTTGGAAGCTTGGTAAAAATTACAATAAAAATTTAGATAAGTACGATATTATTTTTCGCTCCCCAGGTTATCCGTTATTTGAAAAAAATATTACAAAAGCTAAGAAGACTGGCGTAAAGATTTCATCGTCGATGAAGCTGTTTTTTGACCTTTGTCCGACAAAAAATATTATCGGCGTTACAGGCACCAAGGGCAAAGGTACAACTGTCAGTTTAATTTATAGCATTTTGAAAAAATCATTTGTCATTCCCGCGAAAGCGGGAATCCATAGGAGTGGATCCCCGATCAGGTCGAGGATGGCAGGTGAGGGTAAACAGGTTTGGCTAGGTGGTAATATCGGCGTGGCGCCTTTTTCTTTTATAAATAAAATTAAGAAAAACGATTGGGTTGTTTTGGAGTTATCCAGTTTTCAGTTAGAAGATTTTGAAGTCAGCCCAAAGATTGCTGTTTTAACAAATTTTTATTCTGAACATTTGGCACCAGCTGATCCGAACAATCCGAACTATCATCAAAGTTTAAAAAAATATTGGGAAGCGAAAACCAATATATTCAAATGGCAGAAAAAAGGAGATTATTTAATTTCCAATTTCCAATTTCCAATTTTCAAACAATTTCCAATTTCCAATTTCCAAACAAAATCTAAAAAGATATATTTTAAAAAATCTGATTTACCTTCAAAATTAGTCGGTGAGCATAATAAGGAAAATATTGCCGCAGCAATAGAAGTAGCAAAAATTATTGGAATAAAAAAAGATATTACAAAAAAAGCGGTGGCGAATTTCAAAGGTTTAGAACATCGAATAGAACTAGCAAAAAAAATTAATGGCATAAGATATTATGATGACAGTTTTGCTACTACCCCAGAATCAACTATTATTGCCTTGGAGTCTTTTTCATCGCCAATCATTGTTTTGCTGGGAGGAGCAGACAAGGGTTCGGATTTTTCAAGATTAGCAAAGACAGTAAAACAAAAGGTGAAATTTGTAGTTTTACTTACCGGTATCGCTACTCCAAGAATTAAAAAAACTTTAATTAAAATTGGTTATCCTAAGGGAAAGATGAAATTAGTTAATAACATAAAAGAAGCAATGAAACAGATTAATCAAAAGTCTGTAAATGGAGATATAGTTCTTCTTTCAACCGCCTGTGCTAGTTTTGGTATGTTTAAAAATTACAAAGAGCGGGGAAATTTATTTAAGAAGGAAGTAGAATCTATAAAATAAATAAAAACAAAGCGAACTTACTTTGTTTTATAAAGCTAAAAAATTTTGAATAATATTCAGTATTGATTATTCTTCGTCTAAATCTTCAGATGAAGAGTCATCGTCGGTTTCTTCAATTTCATCGTCTAATATTGACAAACGCAAGGGATGTAGTGATGAAATTTCAGATTGAGCGCCACAATTCGCGCAAGTGATTAAATCTCCCTGATCAAGTGCGTCATCAATCACGATGTCGCTATGGCAGTTCGGGCAATATGCCGTAATCATAGTTTAATGGTTGACTAATGATATTAATTATTTATACTATAATTTTAACAGATTAATACTTTATATACAAACAAATGATTATCTTTTTGTACGGTGAAGATTCTTTCCGAAGTCGGCAAAAGTTAAATGAATTAAAGAATAAATTTCTATCCGAGGTTGATTCTAGCGGTAATAGTTTGGTTGTGTTAAGCGGAGAGAAGATTGAATTTTCTGATTTGGCTGAAGAAATAAATTCAAACTCTCTATTGTCAAAAAAAAGGATGATTGTTATTGAGAATTTATTTTTTAATAAAGGCGATATAATTTTTAAACAAATTGTAGATTTTTTAAAAAGTAAAAAGCAAGACAAGGATAGTCATGTGGTGGTTTTCAGAGATTCAATTGTCAAAACAAAAAAAATCAAGAATAGAATTCAGCATTTAAAAATAGACAGTAGTGGTAAAGAAAGATCGATACCGCAAAAACAGCTAGTTTTATTTAAATATTTATTGACCCAAGCTTACGTGCAACAGTTTAATTTATTGAGTAATACTGAAGTGAATGCTTGGATAAAAAAAGAAGTGGCGAATCGGGGTGGTCGGATAAATACTCAAGCGGCGCAGATGTTGGCTGGTTTTGTTGGTAGTGATTTATGGCAGACAGATCACGAAATAAATAAATTGATAAATTATAAATCAGCTAGCCAGCTTGCCTTGGGCAAAAAGGAAGCAGCACCAATTGAAATTGAAGACGTGAAGAAAATGGTAAAAGGTAGCTTTGATGAAAATATTTTTGCTCTAACTGATGCTATTAGTAACAAGGACAAGTCTTTGGCTAGCCGATTATTAGAAGAGCAGCTAAGTGTCGGTTTGACGGACACTTATCTATTGAATATGTTTATTCGGCAGTTCAAAATTATTTTGCGAATAAAGCAGGCAATTGAAACCGGCCAGACTTCACGTCAAATGATTATTAGTTTAAAACTGCATCCATTTATTGTGCAAAAAGGAATAAGCCAGGCAAGAAATTTTAGTTTGCCTTTTTTAAAAAAAATATTAGAGCAACTAGTAAGAATAGATTATGAAATGAAAACTGGCCAGTTAGATACGCTGACTGGTCTGAATTTACTGATTGCCAAAATTTAGCATAACAAAAAAGCCCCTGTTTGGGGTTTTTTGTTTACTGTACAGTAGGTTTGAAAGAGCGAAAAAGAACGAATAAAAACAACAAAAAACTGTAATGCAAAAAATATTACAGTTTTTTTGGTATGTAATTACTTGTCTTTCTTGAATGTATCGTTCAGCCTTTTGTGTAGTCTTGACTTTTTTCTGTTGCTAGTATTTTTTTTCAAAATACCCTTTTTCTTTGCTTTATCTATTGCTTTCATGGTTTGCGCGACTAATTCTTCTGCTTGACTGTCTTTGACTCCAATTGCTTTACGGCTTTTCTTGATCAATGATTTTATATTGTCTTTAACTATCTTATTACGCAAATTGCATTTTTTGCCTTTGCGTAATTCTTTTTTAGCTGATTTTAAATTTGGCATATTTTATTAACTAAGTTTTTTAAAAATAAAAACGGTGTGAGAGCCACCTGAAGTATAATATCATGACTGGCTGTTTATTTCAAGCCCTTTTTTTCTTGGCTTAATTTCAATAAATATTATCAGTGTGGATAGTAAGATAATAGATAAACTGATCCATTGTGGAAAGCGTAAACCAGCGATTATTGGTGTAGTATCAATGCGGATAAACTCTAGGCCAAAGCGCAACAAAGAATAAGAAATTAAATAACCGATAGTTAACAAAAGATAATTTGGTTTAATTTTTTTCTTAATAATTAATATGTGTAGCGTTATCAGTAAAATAAAGATTAAAAAATTACCAATTGATTCATATAAAAATGTCGGGTGAAAATATTCGTAGTTTAAGTATTCAAAGGGTCGATTAATAATATCAATTGGTATGCCCCAAGGCAGATTTGTCGGCTGACCAAATAGCTCCTGATTGAAATAATTTCCCCAACGGCCGATTGCCTGTCCCAAAGCCAAGCAGGGAGTAACGATAGCGCCTAATTGCCAAAAATTAATTTTGTATTTTTTAGCATAAAAATATAACACAATAACCCCGGCCAATATTCCGCCGTGAATAGCTAATCCGCCATGCCAAATTTTAAAAATATCCAAAGGATATTTGAAGTAATAGGGTAATTCCAAAAAAACATGATAGATTCGAGCACCAAGTAAGCCATAGACAATCAACCAAAAGGCTAGGTCAATAACTACCTCTTTTTTTATTTTATAATAAGAAGCGATTTTTAGAGATGTAATGATGGCAGACAGAGAGCCAAGAGCAACAAACAAACCATACCAATGTATATTAATTGGTCCAAGTGAAATAAAAATTGGATTTGGAATATAAATATGTAAAAAAGTAAACATATCTCGTTTTTTTCTTTGTCATTCCGGCCTCCGAGCCGGAATCTATAATTTGGCGAAAGGAACATTATTGGATTCCCGCCTGCCTACTGGTAGGCAGGCTTTTGAGGGAATAACAGAGTGACAGGAAGTTTATAGATTCATTATAACACAAGAATAATGATAATTTTTAAAATAAAAAAATAGGGATTCCTCATTGGAACCCCTTGGTGTATTTTGCTGTGTTAATTTTTCAAAACCATTTCGCATAGTTCGCGTAACCCCTCAGGAGTGTAGAAAAGATAACATGCGACCAGCGAACAAACAATAATGATAATAAAAAGTGTCTTTTGTTTTTTATTCATCTCTCTCCCTCCTTTTTCCAAGAACCTTTTTATAAAAATATTTTATAAAAGTTTTTATATTAAGTCAAATGTTTAAAATAAAAAAGCCGGGGATACCATGTTAGCTATCCCCGGATTATTACATCGTTAATTGTCGTGGCTGGCCATACTGGTCAGCCGCTTCTGAAAAAAAGATAGGTTTCCCTATAGTGATAGGAAACCAAGAATGACCGTTGCAATGTGAACATATCTCATCCTTGCCTCCGGCCAGTTCATCGTTCTTGTTAAAATCGACAATGAGCGATTTACCGCAGCCAGGACAACAGAAAAGTTTAGTCATAGTAGGCCCCCTTTATCTTTAATACGTCGGTATGCTGCCAGAGCTATTAAGCCTATTGCTCCGACAATAAAACTCACTCCCAAGAAGAAGGCAAACGTTTGACCAAACGTCCATGCTTGATCCCCGAAAACCATGGGATCAGTCACTTGAGATGAATAGTAAGACATCCCGCTGATGATAACCAGTAGAATCACCCCAGCGAGAGCTATTCCTTGAAATGTTTTTTTTACGTCCTCTTTCCTTACCATTTTTCATTTCCCCCTTGTCAGAATAAAATTTCATTTTTTCAATAATTAAAAGAGCTAAAAACCAATCTTATTTATAGCATAAAAATTATAATATGTCAATAAAATTTGAAAAAAAATGCTAAAATAAGCTAATAAAATAACCTCCCCTTTGCAAGGGGAGGGTTGGGGTGGGGTATTTAAAAATATTATTTTCTCTTGTCTTTTTCCTGTTTCAATATCGCCAGAGTTGTTTTAACTACCGTGTCAGGGTTTAGAGATATGCTATCGATACCACACTTAACCAGAAATTTGGCAAAATCTGGGAAGTCGCTGGGCGCTTGTCCGCAAATGCCGATTTTAACATTATTTTCTTTGGCAGCTTCAATAACATATTTTATCAGGGTTTTTACCGCCTGATTATTTTCGTCATAAACATGACTAACCAGAGAGCTGTCGCGATCCACGCCAAGGGTTAGTTGAGTTAAGTCGTTAGAACCGATAGAAAAACCGTCAAACAGCTGAGCAAACTCATTGGCCAAAATAACATTGGAAGGTATTTCAATCATGCAATATAATTCAAAACCATTTTTACCTCGTTTTAGTCCGTTGTCAGAAATTATTTTTATAACTTTTTTTGCTTCATCAATTGTTCGACAAAAAGGCATCATTGCTTTTAAGTTTGTTAATTTCATATCGTTGCGAACTTTTTTGATAGCGGCACATTCTAGATCAAAAGCTGGCTTGAACTCTTTACTATAATAGCGGGAAGCACCTCGCCAACCAATCATTGGATTTGATTCAAATGGTTCGTAAAGTTGTCCACCGATTAGATTGGCATATTCGTTAGTTTTGAAATCAGAGAATCTAATAATTACGTCTTTTGGGTAAACCGAAGCGGCAATGGTCGCCATACCTTCTGCTAGTTTATCAATAAAGTATTGTTTTTTATTTTTGTAGCCAATAGTTAAGCTATCTATTTTCTTTTTTAGTTTTTTATCTTTCAATTTAGAAAAGTTTAGCAGAGCTAGGGGATGAATTTTTATCGCGTTATTGATGATAAATTCTTCACGAGCTAGTCCGATACCGTCATTAGGAATAAATGAAGAAGCAAAAGCAATATCTGGTGAGCCGATATTCATCATGATTTTTGTTTTTGGCCTTTTAAAATTTTTAATATTAGTTTTATCTATTCTGAAAGGCAATTGACCTTGGTAAACATATCCGACATCTCCTTCAGCACAGCTAACAGTAATTTTTTGACCGGTTTTAATTATTTTAGAAGCGTCTTCTGTTCCGACAATACATGGTATACCGAGTTCTCGAGAAACAATCGCCGCATGACAAGTCCGTCCGCCTTTGTCAGTGACGATAGCAGAAGCGATTTTCATAATCGGCTCCCAATCCGGGTCAGTCATTTCGGTTACCAAGACTTGTCCTGGTTTGAATTTAGTAATGTCCTTGGCAGTCATTATTTTATTGACTTGACCAGTGCCGATTCTATTGCCGACACTTCTACCTTGGACTAGAATTTTTCCTTTTTTTTCTATTTTATATTCTTCTATAACGCTATAATCTCTAATGCTATGAATAGTTTCTGGACGAGCTTGGATAATATAAAGCTGATTGTCTTGACCATCCAAAGCCCATTCAATATCCATGGGTCGACCATAGTGTTTTTCAATAATCATGGTCCATAGGGCCAATTTAAGTACTTGTTTGTCAGTAATTGATTGACGACATTGGTCTTTTGGTTTGACGCTGATATCTTTGGTTGGATTTTTGGGGTCATCGCTATAAATCATTTTTATCTTTTTTTGACCGAGTGAACGAGAAATAATCGTTTGAGTCGGTTTAAAGACAAAAAATTCATCAGGGTTAACTTTGCCTTGAACGATGTTTTCGCCCAGTCCGTAGATAGAGTTTATTAATACCGTATTAGAAAAGCCTGATTCAGTATCAATAGAGAATATCACGCCAGAAGCAGCTAAATCGGAGCGAATCATTTTTTGCACTCCGACCGACAAAGCAATTTTGAAATGACTAAAGCCTTTATCAACTCGGTAGGATATGGCGCGATTAGTAAACAATGAGGCGATACATTTTTTTACCGCAATCAGAAGTTCTTTTTCGCCAGAAATATTCAAAAAAGTTTCTTGCTGTCCGGCGAATGAGGCATCTGGTAAATCCTCGGCTGTAGCAGAAGATCGAACCGCTACGTCAATATTGCCATTTTTGTATTGTTGTGATAATTTTTTGTAAGCTTTTTTTATGGCAGTTTCTAAATCGGCTGGAAATTTAGCAGCTAGAATTGTTTTTCTGGCAATTGCGCCACGTTTCATTAAATCTTTAACATTATGAGTATTCAAGCCTTTGAGAATTTTTTTCAATTCTCTTTTCAAACCGGCTTTTTGCAAAAAGTAATCATAAGCATATGCGGTGGTAGCAAAGCCGTTAGGCACTTTCACTCCTTTACTTGATAGTTTTCTATATATTTCTCCGAGCGATGCATTTTTACCGCCGACTATTGGAACATCTTTAATTGCGAGCTCATTAAAAAATTTTATGTATTGAGACATAAGGGGATAATATAAATAATAAATTTATCATTTTAAGCAACTTGTCATTTTTGTCTTTCTTTCTTTTGTCATTCCCGCGAAAGCGGGAATCTATAATTTGACAAGAGAGACGTTTCTGGATTCCCGCTTTCGCGGGAATGACAGTGATATTGTTGTTTTATAATTACTAAACGTATTAAATAATATTTGTTTTTATAAATTTATTTTTTTACTCCACTCGTAAATAACTGGAATCTCCCAGCGTTCGCCGTTGAGAGTTTTGACAATACCGATAACAGACAGAACTAATAGGCCAATCATAATAAGTTGTCCGAAGATAGGAAACCAAACAAATAGAGAAGCAATAATTTCTACAGCAAAAAGAACTAATCCTTGTTTAGCATGGAATTGAGCGAATTCAGAATCGCGCTTGCCCAAAAGAGGCACTAGGCATAAAATCCAGACATAAGACAAAACAGCGATATTTTTATTTTTTTCAACATCAGCGCTGTCAAAGGAAGTGTTATTTGTTGTTTTCTTACTTGGCATAATATTTTTTAATTAATTATTATCAATTATAATCATAGCATAAAATTTGCTATAATAAAATTAGAGTTTTAATAAGTTTAAATATAAAGAATCTATGGCTTTTAACCCTTTCAAAAACATGGAGCTGTTTGGTCGAAACAAAGATAATGACCCAAAACGAGATATTGAAAATGAAAATAATAACAACGAGACAGTCGAAGGCATTACTAGACGTGAAGCATTATTAGAAATTTTTGGTTTAATTTCTACAGCTAGTGTTTTGAGTTTGGATAAATTTTTACATAAGCTCAAAGAAATTGGAGACAAGATAGAAAAAGAACAGAAGTGTTTGAGAGAGGGTAAAAAAGAGGAAGTAGATGAAAAAGAAATTTCAACAGAAGAAATAAAAGTTGAAATAAATGAGAATATGAAAGCGGAGGATATTTCCGAAGAAATGTTGCGCGTTTTTATGAAACCAGCGGTTATTAAAAAAATGCCAAAGGAAATTTTTAATTCAGATTTTTTTATTGCTCAGCAGTTTCAGGAATCACGTTTTAATAAGAAGGCAACTTCTTCAATGGGAGCAAAAGGTGTTTATCAAAATTTACCAGATTCTATTATTGAAGTTGTGAGATACCTTGATAATCTTAGAAAGAAACGTGAGATTGATTACAAAGGGCCAAAAAATATTGATGATGAAATGGCTAGAAAAATTAAAAATTCACTAGGTAAAAAGGAGGACTGGGGTCGGGCGGCTGGTAAGCTATATTTATTGTCTATTTACGACCCTGATTATAAATTCAATCAACAACCCAATAACAATGTATTTGCCGGTAAAACGTCGAAAGAAGTTCAAAAATTACTGCTAATTGCCTATCATGACGGTCCCAAGGCAAGGGTTAATTCGGAAAAGTGTAGTCAAAACGCCAAAAATTATTGCCATTTGGTTTTTAATTTTATGGCAGAAATTAAAGAGATTAGAAAAAGTTTGGCAGAAATTAATTTTAGTGGTGAAGAAGATTACGCAGTTATGAAAATTTTAAAAAAATTAGATAATTATAGAGGTCATGGTCAAGACAAGAAAAAAAAGGTAATTACGAGATGTGTAGAAAAAATTAATAATCATCGTAAAGAAAATACAGATTTTAGTTATGATGATTTAGATGAAATTTTGTCTTAGTTTAATGAGTTTAAAAATGTTACACTCTTTTAGTGTTTGACAAAACACGTTAACTAAATAAAAATAAGAAGAACTGCAGGCGTGGTGAAATTGGTATACACGCTAGCCTTAGGAGCTAGTGGAGCAATCCGTGAGGGTTCGAGTCCCTCCGCCTGCACAAAATTTAATATAAAGTTTTATTTATCCAATCGCCCAAGAGATGAGTGATGGTTATAACGACAGTAGCAATTGATAAGTGTTCGAAAATTACTTTGCTTGGATTATTTCCACTATTTTTTGCTAGATAAAAACTTAGACCAGACAACAGAGAGAACCCCCAGATGATATTTATTATTACTGCCAGTTTAAGGCTAAAAAATATGATTGGAATAATGAAGGTTAGGGCGCAAAAAAATTTTGTTAAAAAGGTAGTTATTGTTGATTCCCAAATATGTTTTTTTGAGTTATCATTTTTTGCTTCCTCTGCCATATGAATACCCAAAGCATCAGAAAAAGCGTCAGCAATAGCGATAGTTAAAATACCGCCGATAACAATAGCTTTTAAATGTGTACTGGCATTTAAGCCGATCAAAAGTCCAAGCGTAGTGATTACGCCAGAAGTTAAGCCAAAACAAAGACCAGTTTTTAAAGAATGGCGCATGATAATATGATTATTTATTATGGTTTAATTATACCAGATCATCTTTAATAAAATAAGTAGAAACCCTGCTGGATTAAATCAAGCAGGGTTTTAGTCTGATGTCATGTAGGTAAATATTAGACCGGCTACAATTATAGCAATAAATGTTAAAACAGCAACTAATAAACCATATTGATTTCCCATAATGTCAGTTGTCACAACAAGAAAAATTAAAAACGCAATTTTTTGTTTAGTATGCGTTTTAAATAAAGCCTTGAAAGTGCGTATTGTTTTTGTTACCATTTTATCCTCCTTCTTTATTTTGATAATATCATAGGGCATTTTGTAGAATTTGTGAAGCTTTTACAAAATAGTACAAAAATGATAGAGTATAAAAGATTAATAATTATATTTTTAGTATTTAAAAAATGAAAAATAAAAATTACATCATTTCTCTTGGTGGTTCACTGATTTCAACGCCAAAAGGCATTGATTGGCAATTTCTGAAAAAGATTAGAAAGTTGTTTTTGGACCGTATCAAAAAAGGCGATAAGCTTTTTATTGTTTGCGGCGGTGGGGCAACAGCTAGAAGTTATATTGATTCAGCGAACAAGGTTGTACAGGTAACCAGTAATGACAGCGATTGGTTAGGAATTCACGCTACTCGATTGAATGCACATTTAATTAGGACGATTTTTAGAGAAGTGGCTGATCCAGAAATTATCACTAATCCGACGAAGTATTTTAAAAGTAGAAAAAAACTTATTATTGCTGGCGGTTGGAAACCGGGTTGGTCGACTGATTACGTGGCAATTAGGTTAGCCGAAAAATACAGTATAAAAACAGTTATTAATCTTTCTAATATTGATTATGTTTACGACAAGAATCCAAAAAAATTTAAAAATGCCAAAAAAATAATCAGCATGAATTGGCAGGAGTTTAGGAAATTAGTCGGTAATAAATGGCAGCCAGGATTAAACGCGCCGTTTGATCCAGTTGCTTCCAAAAAAGCTCAACAGACAGGTATAGAAGTTGTTGTTATGAATGGCAAAGATGTCAATAATTTAAAAAATTATTTAACTGGTAAAAATTTTAAGGGTACAGTGATAAAGTAATTGAGTTATAGAATTAGAAAGTTTTAAAATTATATTTTTATTGTGTCGCGATTTTATTTTGAAGTCGCGGTTTTTTATTTGTGATATAATAAAAAGAGAAATTTTTAATTGGATTATTTATGATTAATAGAGGAGGAATATTATTGTTTATCCTGTCATTTATTTATGCGGGATTTTTTTGTGTTAAAAATATTTCAGCCACAGAATTTGAAACAGGCGGAGTTGTTTTTAACGAAATTGCTTGGATGGGAACGGAAGTGTCTTTTTATGACGAATGGATCGAATTAAAAAATTTAACAAATACTGATATTGATTTGACAGGCTGGTCGATTATCGCTGAAGATGGATCGCCGGAAATAGAATTAGTTGGCATTATTTCTGCCAATGGATATTTGTTACTAGAAAGAAGTGATGACAATACTGTGCTGACGATTGAAGCTGATTTAATCTACACTGGCGCGCTGGGAGATGACGGTGAATTTCTGGGCCTGCGCGACAATGAACAAAACTTAATTGATTTTGTAGATGATTTAGACGGCTGGTCTGCAGGTGATAAAAATTTAAAGCAAACAATGGAAAGAGTCGGTGATGATTGGCAAACCAGTATAGATGTCGGTGGCACACCAAGAGCGGAGAATTCCAGTCTAGGCTCAATAACAGAAGAGCCGGCATCCGCACCAGACAGTGAAGAAGAACAAACAGAATTAGTAGAAGAAACAACAGGTGAGGAAGAATATGACACGGAGAGTGGCGATAGTTGTGGTTTTGGCGATGTTTTGATAAATGAATTCGTTTCTGACCCGGCTGATGGCGAGGTGGAGTGGATTGAATTACATAATGTCTCCGGGAAAAATATAGATTTGAATAATTGGACAATAGAAGAAGGTAGCGGAGCTAAAACCGTTTTGAAAAGTGCTATTGCAAATCACACTTTTGTCGTCATAGAAAAACCCAGTGGCAATCTTAACAATAAAGGCGACGTTATTATTTTGAAAGATTTTGAAGGTGTTTTGATTGATCAAGTGGCTTATGGCGATTGGGATGACGGTCAAATAGAAAATAACGCTCCGCTAGCTAGTGATCCGTGGTCAGTGGCGAGAAAAATGGACGGCTATAATAGTTTTAATAACAAAAATGATTTTTTAATAACAACCACGCCGACAAAAGGCAAATCAAATATTATTACTTCAGAAGAAGAATCAGAAGCATTGTCAGCGGATTACGACTACAATCAGGAGATTGCTATTTCAGAAATTTTTCCCAATCCGATTGGTGATGACAGTGAAGGCGAATTTATTGAATTGTATAATAAGAGCAATAGAGAAGTTGATTTAGTTGGCTGGAGACTTGGCGATGAGAGTTTGAGAAAATTTGAATTTGGACAGGGCTTTGTTTTGTTACCTAATGGATATTTGGTGGTTTATCGCAGTAAAAGTAATATCGCCTTGAATAATAGCGGGGATAAAATAAAGCTTTATCAGCCGTTCAAGGATGAGCCGTTGCAAATTATTAGTTATGGCCGAGCAGAGGAAGGTCAGAGCTATGTTTTGATTAACAATGGTTATGAGTGGAGTAATACGGTTACTCCTGGCATAGCTAACCAACCAGACATTCCTGAAACTTTATTAATTGTTGAATTTGACTGCCCAGACATCATGGAAGTTGGTAAACCTTTTGTTTTTGACGGTACAGATAGCTTAGCCGAAGGTAATGAGCAGATAGTTTACAATTGGGATTTTGGTGATGGCATTAAACTGAATTTACCCAGTCCAGAACATACGTTTTTAAATGATGGTGTGTATGTTGTTAAGTTAAAAATAAATGACGGTGAAAAAGAAACTACCAAAGAAAAAACCATTAATGTTGTTAAATCACTAGCAATAAATTATGATTCGATAGCATTACCTATTGCCAGTTCAAGTATAATTATCAATGAGATTTTACCCAATCCCGCTGGCGATGACATAGACGGAGAATGGATAGAATTATATAATCCAAATAATTTTGAGATAAATTTATCTGGTTGGCAAATAGATGACAGCGAGGATGGCAGTCGTCCCTATAAATTTAGTTCGTCTTCAATTATCTCGGCTAGAAGTTATTTTTTATTGACAAGAGCGGAAAGTGGGTTGGCTTTGAATAATGAAGATGATGGGGTTAGATTACTTGATGAAGCAGGGGACCCGATAGATAGTGTTGAATACGAGAATACATTTGAAAATCAATCTTATGCCAGAGGTGAAAATGATAAGTGGTTTTGGACAGCTATGCTTACGCCGGTAAGCAAAAATATTATCGATTTGGAAATTGGCGATGAGTTGATCATGAATTTATCGTTAGCTGATGGAAGTGCGACTGGAGTTTATCAAGAAATGACAATAGAAGAGACCAAACAGGAAGAACCTGGGCAGTTGGTTAAAATAAAAGGTGTTGTTATTGTTGAACCGAATATTTTAGCGTCGCAGTATTTCTACATTGCTGAAAAAAGTTTGGCAAAAGAAAATACAAATTATGGCATCCAGATTTATAATTACAAAAAAGACTTTCCGATTTTAAAAGTTGGTGATTACATTGAAGTTGTTGGGGAGATTTCGGAAATTAATAATGAAAAAAGAATCAAGACAAAAACTATTGGTGATTTTTTAATTCTGTCATCAGAGCAGAGTATTGAATCGGCTGAAATAACCTGTGGGGATATTGGCGAAATTTATGTTGGCGATTTAGTGAAGGTTTCAGGTACAATAACAGAAAGAAAAAGTTCAACAATTTTCATAGACGACGGTACTGACGAAGCACAAATTTATATCAAAAGTTTAACTGGTATTAGTCCAAAAATTTTTGCAGAAGGTGCTGAATATTTAGTTATCGGTATAGTCAGCCAAACTGCGTCTGGTATAAAAATTATGCCAAGATATAGCGATGATGTCATTAAAAAAGATGTTGAATCTAATAATGAAACTGGTAAGGTTTTGGGCGAGACAGCAGTTAGTAATGAGTGGGAGATAGCAGCTAGAGATGAAAAAATGGAATTGTTTAAATATTTATTGGTTATCGCCGGTGGGATAATACTTGTTTTGGGTGGATTGTTAATTAAAACAATAATAGCCAAGACTTGACTTTTTTGATAAAATAAATTATATTAAGCGGTTGATTTTTAAATGTTTTTTTAAAATATAAAAAAAGGGAGGGAACTATGGAATTGATAAAAAAATGCTTATTGTCTGTTTGTCATATCGACGAGCGAATGGTTGTCCCTGAAGCAATAATTATTCATGATCTCGGGCTTGATTCTCTCGGGGTCATAGATTTTGTCATGGCCGTTGAAGACGAATCTGGCATAGATATCCCAGATGAAGTTATAGATACCCTGGGAAATTTACAAAAATTTTTACGAAATCCAGGTTCTTTTTTCAGGGAAAAGAGCAAGAGAGATGAAGCTAAATCTCCGATACTATTTCCAGGGTTTGAGAAAGATAGCCGTTCAGTTATATCTGTTCAAAGCACTAAAGAACAGATTTTGACTTCTGGCGATCCTTTGATTACGGGAAAAATAACTAGTTTCCCAGGTTGACGCCATCTACAGCCCGCCTTAAGTGTGTTTCACAAAGGCGGGTTTTTTTTATCTTTTAATCGTGGTATAATTTAAATATAACAAGTAGAAAATCCCAAAAAATTTTGGGCTAATTTATTATTATGGCCAGAAAAAGGCGTAGAAGAAAATATAAAAAAGAACTTTTGGACTATGTCGCTTTACCAAAAATAGAGCTTGACCCTGATATAAAAAGGGGTATTTTTATCGTATTTTTATTGGCTTTTGGGGCGATTAGCTTGCTAGGTTTATTTGATCTGGCTGGCAGTGTCGGGGTATATTTGGCCAAAGCTATGGTATTTTTATTTGGCTGGGGAAAATGGTTATTCCCAATAGTTTTATTAACTTTAGGATTTTTACTTTATAACGAAGATAAATATTGGGTAGGTGGAGCTAATTATCTTGGTTTATTTTTGTTTATGATTTCATCCACTGGCTTACTACATCTTCTCGTAGAGCCACCAAGTTGGCGAGCAGCGATCAAAGGAGGTTTTGGTGGCGGTTATCTAGGCTATATTATAGATAGTGGTTTGTTCAATGTGATGGGGTTTTGGGCGAGCTTAATTGTTTTGTTTTGTTTATTTTTGATCTCAGTGATGCTGATGTTTAATTTAGCTTTGCGGAGTTTAATTGGTGGCGAAAGCTGGATGGCGAAAATTTTATATCCGATTAATTTTGTTATAGAGAAGTTTTTTAGTGGTAGAGACGATGAAGAGGAAGAAGAGGAAGAGTTTGAGGAAGAAGAGGAAGAAGAAGTAGCAGCAGAAGAAGAGGAAGAAGATGTTGATGTTGGTAGTGGTTTTCGTAGTCATAAATTACCTACTTTTTTTGAAAATGGTGACGAAGAGGAAAAAGAAAAAACAGAATCAGCGTGGAAGCCAAGTCATGTAAAAATTGATTTACCTTTGGATTTAATAAATGGCGGTAGGGGTAAGGCGACTAGCGGTGATATCAAAGCTAATTCAGAAATAATAAAAAGAACATTGGAAAATTTTGGCATTTCTGTTGAAATGGGCGAAATAAGTGTTGGACCGACAGTTACTCAATATACTTTAAAGCCGTCAGAAGGAGTAAAGGTGTCAAGAATTACCACCTTAAGTAATGATTTAGCTTTGGCTTTGGCAGCGCATCCGATTAGGATTGAAGCGCCTATTCCAGGCAAAGCTTTGATTGGAGTAGAAGTGCCAAACCAGACAAAAGCAACAGTTGGTTTGAAGGAAGTTTTATCAGGCGAGCAGTTTAAAAAACGAAAAAGCAGTTTAATGGTCGCTTTGGGCAAGGATGTGGCTGGTAAGGTTTGGATGGACGATTTAGCTAGAATGCCTCACATGTTAGTTGCCGGAGCAACTGGGTCAGGTAAGTCGGTTTGTTTAAATAGCATTATCATCAGTTTACTTTATCAAAATAATCCCGATGATTTACGTTTTATATTTGTTGATCCAAAAAGGGTTGAATTACCGGTTTATAATGGTATTCCACATTTGCTGACACCAGTAATTACCGATGTTAGCAAGACTATTAATGCGCTAAAATGGTGCCTCAATGAGATGGATAGGCGTTTTGAACTTTTAGCCAAGACAGGCAAGAGAAATATTGACAGCTACAATGCAAATGGTAGTCGCGATAAGATGCCATATATAGTTTTTATTATTGATGAGCTGGCAGATTTAATGGTAGTAGCGGCTAGAGATATTGAAACAGGCATAATACGTTTAGCTCAAATGGCTCGGGCCGTTGGTATTCATTTAATTTTGGCTACCCAGCGACCGAGTGTTGATGTTATTACTGGTTTAATCAAAGCCAATATGCCAGCTCGTATCGCTTTTTCAGTTGCCTCTGGCGTAGATTCAAGAACAATTTTGGATTCTTTGGGTGCAGAAAAACTTTTGGGTCGAGGAGATATGCTTTTTACTACAGCGGAAATTTCCAAATCAAAGCGTTTGCAAGGAGCTTTTGTCAGTGATAATGAAATAAAAAGAATTGTTAATTATATCAAAGATAAGTGTGGTGAAGTAGAATATATAGAAGGTATTACTGATAGACAAAAAGTAAAGGGGATGGGCGGGGTTGGACTGGACGGTTCAGGTGCGAATGACGACGAGTTATTAGGTGAAGCAAAAGAATTGATAATAAACACCGGCAAAGCCAGCGCTTCTTATTTGCAGAGAAGATTGAGTATTGGCTATGCTCGAGCGGCCAGATTATTGGATTTATTAGAAGAGAGTGGCGTGATTGGTCCGTCTCATGGTGCTAAACCCAGAGAAGTCTTGATAACTCAAGAGCAGTATGATAATATGATCAACCAAGGTGTTAGCGGAGTTTCTTTACATAATCCAGAAGAATCAGAAGTACCTGATGAATTTTTGGCTTCAGATAATGACGAAGAAGAGGATATTGAAGAGGACGAGAGTGAAGAGGAAGACGGCGAAAAAATTTTGGATGATGAAAAAGATGAAGAGGAAGAAGAAAATAGCGAAGAAGAAGAGAATGACGAAGAGGAAGACGGCGAAGAAATTTTGGATGATGAAAAAGATGAAGAAAAAGAAAACGAAGAAAAAATCGCAGAAGAAGATGATGACGACGGAAGATATTTTTCAAGATAAATAAAATAATTAAACATAAGTTTCAACATATGATTATTACTTGGTTAGGACATTCTTGTTTTAAAATTCAGGATAAAGTTGGCTCTGATGGGGTAACATTAGTAACCGATCCTTTTGATAAATCGGTTGGCTTGAAAGTGCCAAATTTTGAAGCAGACATTGTTACTGTCAGTCATGACCATTACGACCATAATAACGTGAAATCTTTACGTGGCAATCCTTTTGTCATCAAAAACGCTGGCGAATATGAAACAAAAAATATTTTTGTTGAAGGAATTGAATCTTGTCATGACGACAAACAGGGAAAAGAAAGAGGTAAAAACATAATATATCGAATAGATATTGATAATATTTCTATTACTCACTTGGGAGATTTGGGTCATGTTTTGGACAATAAACAATTAGAAGGTTTGTCTGGAACAGATATTTTATTGATTCCAGTCGGCGGTAAATACACTCTTGATGTCAAACAAGCTGTTGAAGTAGTAAATCAAATTGAACCACGAATAGTTATACCGATGCATTGTAAGACTCCAGGTTCCAAGATAGATATTGATGGAATGGATAAATTTATCAAAGAGTTAGGATTGAAACCAACCGAAGAAGAAAAGTTAAAAATAAGTAAAAAAGATTTGCCATTAGAGGATATGGAGTTAGTAATTTTAAAAGTATAAAAACGTTAGTTTTAGCATAAAAACAGGAGACAAATCTCCTGTTTTTATAGTTCATTAGCGCTTTACTTTTTTATCCCTTTTTGTTACTATAGTAATAGTATTTAGGCACTCATTTGGGGTGATTTTTATTGTTAAAATCGTCTAATATATGGCGAAAAAAAGAGAAGTAAAAGCAAAAAAATCAAAAGTAAAGTTTCGTCAGCCAGCTCAGCCGGAAATAGTTGCGAAGAAGGCAATCAAAGATGAAAAAGATAAAATAGTTGCTATGTGGACGGGTGTTATTTTTTTCATGGTTTTGATTTTTGTGGTTTGGACTTTTACCTTTAGAGGTGTTTTAAAAACAGATTCTTCGTCCGAGCAAGGCGAGCAATTCAATTGGCAGGAAATAAAACAAGAATTTAACCAGACAATACAAGAAGTAAAAGGTAATTTGGGTGAAATAGAGAAATTGCGTGAATCAGTAAAAGAGGCTCAGCAAACGCAAATGTCAGAAGAGCAAATAGAAGAATTAAAACAAAAAATATTAGATAAAGATATCGTTGAGGAAAATATTGCTACTTCTAGCGAAGAAATTATAAATAATTAATCTATCAAAATATTTACAACATATGCCAAAGAAGAAGGACAAACAGTCAAAACCGAAAAAGAAAGTCAAGAAGCAGGTAGAAAAGAAAAAGGCGGTAAAACCAATAATCAAAAAAGAAAAAACAAAGAAACCAGTTGCCAAAGTGGTTCTGTCGGCAGAGCCAAAAATAAAAAAACCAGTTCAAGAAGTAAAAAAAAGAAGCCAAGAATTAGTGGAAAACAAGATTGAAAAAAATAAACAGGAAAAGCCAGTAGTAAAAGATATTGAAGACAAGGAAGTCGTTGATAAAGAGCAAATAGAAGAGACGGTTGTTAGTAGAATTGTTAATGGTCAAGAAAAAACTGAGTATGGACTAGTTCGATCTCAGCCGATTGTTGATGAGATGAGGCGTTCTTATTTGGATTATGCCATGAGTGTTATTGTATCTCGTGCTTTGCCTGACGTTCGAGACGGACTCAAGCCGGTTCATCGCCGAATACTCTACGCTATGTGGAGTGTTGGTTTAAGGGCTAATGCAAAATTCCGTAAATCAGCGACAGTCGTCGGTGAAGTTTTGGGTAAATATCATCCGCATGGAGATTCAGCGGTTTATGAATCGATGGTTAGAATGGCGCAAGATTTTTCGATGAGACACCCTCTGATTAAAGGTCAGGGAAACTTTGGTTCAATGGACGGTGATAATGCGGCGGCAATGCGTTATACTGAAGCAAAACTATCGGCGATTGCCGAAGAAATGTTGTTTGATATAGAAAAAAATACAGTTAATTTTTCTCCAAATTTTGATGGCTCTCATCAAGAGCCAAGAGTATTGCCAGCTAAGCTTCCTAATCTTTTATTAAACGGAGTTATGGGCATTGCGGTCGGTATGGCGACTAATATTCCCCCGCATAATTTGAGAGAATTAATCCAAGCAATTTCATATTTATTAGAAAAACCAGAAGCAACAGTTGAAGAATTAACTCAGTTTGTCAAAGGCCCTGATTTTCCGACTGGCGGTATAATTTATAGTCAGCAAGACATTCTTCAGGCGTATTCAACTGGTCGAGGCGGGGTTGTTATTCGTGGTCAGGCGGAAATCGTAGAAGCAAAGTCTGGTGGATTTCAGATTATTATTTCCGAGATTCCTTTTCAAGTTAATAAAGCCAGTTTAGTTGAAAAAATAGCTGATTTGGTCAAAAATAAAAAATTGGATGGCATAAGGGATTTACGTGATGAGTCTGACAAAGATGGTGTCCGAGTAGTGATTGAACTTAAAAAAGATGCTTATCCAAAGAAAATATTAAATAGTTTGTATAAGCAAACCCAGCTACAAGAAATTTTTCATTTTAATATGTTGGCCTTGGTGGATGGCATTCAACCTAAGGTTTTGAATCTAAAAATAATTTTGGAGGAATACATAAAACATCGGGAAGAGATAGTGAAACGTCGAACGCAATTTGATTTGGATAAAACCAAAGATCGAGCGCATATTTTGGAAGGCTTAATGATTGCTCTGAATAATATTGATGCAGTAATAAAAACTATCAAAGCATCCAAGGATCGTGAAGTCGCCAAAGTGAGTTTAATAAAAAAGTTTAAATTATCCGAAAGACAGGCGTTTGCTATTCTAGAAATGAAATTGGCGACATTGGCAAATTT
Source organism: uncultured Gammaproteobacteria bacterium (assembly GCA_964553705.1). Taxonomy (GTDB): domain Bacteria; phylum Patescibacteriota; class Patescibacteriia; order Patescibacteriales; family GWC2-42-12; genus CAYXNZ01. The sequence goes on along the minus strand of CAZKKV010000011.1, from coordinate 1,504 downwards.
GGAAAGGTTAAAAATAGAAAATGAATTAAAAGAAAAGAAAAAGTTAATTAAGGAACTGGAAGCAATATTGAAATCAACCAAGATAATGAGGGAGATTATTAAAACAGAAATTGAAGCTCTGTCAGAGAAATTCGGTGAAGAGAGAAGAACTAAGGTAATCAGCCATGGGGCAAAAGATTTTTCTATTGAGGATTTGGTACCAAATGAAGAAACAGTTGTCGCCATGACTCGTGATGGCTATATCAAACGAGTAGCAACCGATACTTTCAAAGTTCAAGGCCGTGGAGGTAAGGGTGTTATTGGTTTGACGACCAAGGAAGAAGATTCAGTAATGTTTATGTTTACGACCATGACGCATAATGATATCTTATTTTTTACTACTAGCGGTCGAGTTTTTCAGCTTAAAGCATATGAGATACCGCAAACCGCTAGAACTGCCAAGGGTACGCCAATTGTTAACTTTCTTCAGCTATCCAGCAATGAGAGTGTGGCAACAATTTTACCATTAGATAAAATTTCAAAGAGCAAACACCTTTTTTTCGCGACAGAAAAAGGATTGGTTAAAAAAGTAAAAATTGAAGCTTTTGCCAATGTTCGTCGTTCAGGTTTAATCGCGATTAAGATAAAAGAAAACGATAAATTAATCTGGACTAAACCAACTAGCGGAAATGATCAAATAGAATTAATTACCGCCGAGGGTCAGGCAATTCGTTTTAAAGAAGCAAGTATCAGAGATATGGGTAGAGGAGCAGCTGGCGTAAAGGGTATTCGTTTGAAAAAGAAAGACGATGCTGTCGTTGGCATGGGTGTAATAAAAAGTGATAAAGAAAAGATGAAAAAATATCAGGTATTAGTTATCACTGACCAGGGTTTTGGCAAAAGGACGCCACTTAATTTGTATAAAGTTCAGGGTCGAGGCGGTTCTGGTATTAAAACATCCAAAGTAACAACCAAGACTGGTAAAATAATTCAGTCTTATGTAGTTAATTCAGAGACAATGAAAGAAAAAGATTTGATAATAATATCCGAAAAAGGTCAAGTGATAAGATTGCCGTTTAAAGCAGTCAATCAATTAGGTAGAGATACGCAAGGCGTGAGATTAATGAGATTTAAGGATGCCGAAGACAAAGTTGCTGGTATTACTTGGTTATAATAGTTTTGTTTTTAATTAATATTTTTTATGGTTATAGAAATCAATCAAGAATTATGCATCGGTTGCGGAGCTTGCACTGCGATTTGTCCAAGCGTTTTTAAAATGAATGACGAAGGTAAAGCAGAAGTAATGAAGAAAGATGACAAAGATTGCGCCAAGAGTGGAGCAGAAAGTTGCCCAGTTCAGGCGATTAAAGTAGAGTAATAAAGTAAATAGTTATTTTTGAAAAACAGTTCCATTTCTTGGGATTGTTTTTTTGTATTTAATTATAAAAGATAAAGCTGCCACTTGGCCCTACTTTTTGTAACCAAAAAGTAGCAAAAAGTTTTGGGGGTCTCAATGCGCTATCAC
>CAZKKV010000010.1:0-31210 GCA_964553705.1 uncultured Gammaproteobacteria bacterium | reverse complement strand
AAAAACATTATTCTGGTCAAACTTACGGTTAACGCCATCTTTTCTCCTGTAAAACCAGGGGTAATTATTTTTACCAAGAAAGGCGCAAAAATTATTCCTATTCCACATAGTATAAAAAGACTTAAAGCTAAAATATTCAACACACCACTAGCTAATGCCCATGCCTCCTTATTCTCTTTATGACTAAAGACATCTTTAATTTTACTTAATGGATTTTTCAATAAACCGGTAAATATCGGGATAAAACCAGCTGACAACGCTCCCAAAACCAATAAATTGAAAATTAAATCAGGCACGCGAAAAGCAGCGTAATAAATATCCAGAGTATCGCCTGCGCCAAATTCACCAGCCAAGATACGATCTCGAAAAATACCTAAAAAACGGCTGACTAAGGATGAAACAGCCACCAAGCCCGCCGCCGCGGTAATACTATTAATTTGTCCATTAAATAATTTTTTTATCATTAAAGTTTATTTGACTATTGCTCTGGAAATAACTGAGTCGTATTTTTGTAAATCATAAACTCTTCATTTGACCCAATAGCTAAAAATTCAACTCCAGCTAAAAAATTTAATTTGCTTATTATCTGATTTCTGGTTGTTGGATTGCCGGCACCAATAGCTCCAGTAAATACAACTGCATCCAGCTGTCCGCCCAAAACTACCCAATAAGCACCGATATATTTTACTATTCGATAAACAACTACATCAAAAGCTAATTTTGCTTCTTCATCGCCTAAAGACAATTGCTTTAATAATTCCCGAAAATCATTGATGCCAGTCATACCCTTGATGCCAGAATGATAATTTAATAAATCGTAAAGTTGATTAACTTTTTCTTCCGTAATCTCACCTGGTAAAATTTTTAAAAGTTCTAGAACTATGCCAGGACCTAGGTCACCTGAACGAGTCATCATTACCAATCCTTCCATTGGTGTCCAGCCCATTGATATATCGATTGGTTTACCTTGTTTTATTGCAGCAATTGAACCACCACCACCCAAATGACAAGTGATTAAATTAAGTTCTTTAACATCGCGATTCAATTGTCTGGCCGACTCATTCATGACGTATTCGTGCGACAATCCGTGAAAGCCATAACGATAAATTTTATATTTTTCAGTGATTTCTTTTGGTAAAGCATAAATCTTTGCTCGTTTGGGTAAATCAGCAAAAAAAGCTGTGTCAAAGACTGCCACATGAGGAATGTCTGGTAAATATTCACGAACAATTTTTGCGCAAGCAAGATTATATGGATTATGTAGAGGAGCTAAATCATTAAACACTTCTATGCCGTCAATAACATCCGCATTCATCAATGTCGGCTTAATAAATCTATACCCTCCATGCACAACCCTATGTCCAACAGCAGTAATATCCTGTAAAAAATCCTTTTGTCGCAACAATTGCTTTATAGCTTTTTCGTAATTGTAATCTTTTATTTCAAACTCACCCCGCTCTAATTCTTCTTCTTTCTTAAACAAAGCATACTTTAATGAAGTTGATCCAGCATTTATTACTAAAATAGACATGCTATTTATAATATTAAAATTATTAGATAAAAAATATTTTGACAATCTTCATTTGATTGGACATTTTATATCAAGCTTCTGCCAGTCATCTTTTTTGGTTTATTTATCCCTAGAACATACAAAATAGTTGGGGCAACGTCGGATAAAATTCCTTGCGGTTGCAATAAACTTAAATCTCCGCCTGGAGCATCCTGTTTCATGGCATTTTTGCCTTCGAATTCTTTGCCGATAGCAATAAACGGCACTGGGTTAGTGGTATGCTCTTTGTCTATCATGCCAGTTTGCATATTAAACATTACCTCAGCATTACCATGATCGGCAACCAAAAAAATTAATCCGTTTTGAGCCAACACTGCTTTTACTACTTTGCCGATACACGTGTCAACTGTTTCGATCGCTCTGATAGCCGCCTTTATATTCCCAGTATGACCAACCATGTCTGGATTAGCGTAATTAACCAAAATAAAATCATAACCGTCTGATTCAATAGCTTTTAGTAATTTACTAGTCAACTCTGGTGCTGACATTTCCGGCTTCAAATCATAACTAGCTATTTGGGGTGATGGTACAAGGATATGATCCTCGCCGTCCAATTTATCTTCACGCCCACCATTAAAAAAATAAGTGACATGCGCATATTTTTCTGTCTCCGCAATCCTTAATTGTTTTAAGCCCTTTTTGGAAATTATCTCGCCTAAGGTGTCTCTTATTACTTCGACTGGGAAAGCTATGTCTACAGGCAAACTATTTTCGTATTCAGTGAAACAAACAAACAATAAATCTTTTAGATACTCTCCTCTACTGAATTTTTCTAAACCAGGCAAAACAAAAGCTTTGGTTATTTGTCTGGCACGATCTGCTCTAAAATTAAAAAAAACAATCGCATCTTTTTCTTTTACTTTAGCTACGGGACAACCATTTTTTTCAATGACTGTCGGCATAAATTCTTCGTCATATATCTTTTTTTCATAGCTTGCTTCAATCGCTTCAACCGCTGTCTCACTTTTGTTGCCCTCGCCAAATACCATAGCTCGATAAACCTTTTCTGTCCTGTCCCAATGATTATCTCTGTCCATTGCATAAAACCTGCCTGACAAAGTGGCAATAGCGCCACAACCAGAATCGCTTAAATCTTTTTCAATTTGTTTTATAAAATTTAATCCGCTATTATATGGTGTATCTCGTCCATCAAGAATCGCATGTATATAAAAATTCTTAAAATTTTCTTCCTTCATTAAGGCTAAAAGCGCTTCCAAATGCTCAATCGATGAATGAATACATCCAGTTGAAACCAACCCTAACAAATGCAAACTTGATTTATTTTTTTTAGCATGGTTAATCGCTTTTAACAAAGATTCATTCTTGTAAAAACTATTGTCAGCGATAGCTTTGTTTATTTTTGGCAAATCTTGATACAATATTCTACCTAAACCTAAATTAATATGCCCAACTTCGCTATTGCCACTTTCGCCCCACGGCAAGCCGACTGCTTCGCCCGATGCCCGCAATGTCATTGATGGATATCTGGAAATATAGTCATTGATATTTGGGGTATTGGCTTGACTAATTGCATTGCCAGAATATGGCTGGGTTATACCCCAGCCATCCATAACTATTAAAACTATTGGTTTTTTATTTTTTGTCTCTTCCATTTATTTTATTTGATTAAACTATCACCGCTCATGGTCTTTGGTTTTGTCAATCCTAATAAATGTAAAACAGTCGGAGTTACATCACATAAAGAGCCGGAATTTTTTAAACTAATTTTTCTTTTTAATTTATCATTTACCACAATAAAAGGCACTTTGTTAACAGAATGCTCGGTATCAATCTCTCCTGTCTCAAGATTTATCATCTCCTCAATATTTCCGTGGTCAGCGGTAACGATAATCGTCCCATCTACAGACAAATAAGCTTTTATTAGCTCACCTAAATACTGGTCTACTTTTTGACAGCATTCTATACCAGCTTGTAAATTGCCAGTATGGCCTATCATGTCAGGCGCCGCGTAATTAGCCAAAACAAAGTCAAATTTTTTATTTTTAAGATAACTAATAATTTTTTTTGTCAAAATTTCAGAGCTCATAGCAGGCGTTTTATCATAAGATCTGACGTCAGGCGAAGGAACAACTTCCCTGATTTCATCGTCAACTGGGTCTGCATAACCACCGTTCATGAAATAAGTTACGTGAGCATATTTTTCTGTCTCGGCTAGATAAAGCTGCTTCAAACTTCTCAATTGCATCGGTAATGTTTCTTTCAAATCAACCCCCGGATAAGCAGTCATCATATTATCCAAGTCTGGCCCGAAATCAGTCATGGCGATAAATCTAACATTTTTTAAAACTTTTCTTCGGGAAAAACAATATTTATTTTTTTCACAAAAATTTTCTTGTACAAAAACTTTTGCCAACTGCCTAGCTCGATCTGATCTCAAATTAAAAAATATAACACTGTCATTATTGTTTATTCTCGGAGTTGGCTTACCATTTTTGCTAATAATATAAGGCTCAATAAATTCATCATTTTCTCCGCGATTATAAGCCTCAGTTATAGCTGTCTGGACTGACTTGGCTTTCCGTCCAATTCCACCAACTAAAACATTGTAAGTTTTTTCACTCCGATCCCATCTTTTTTTTCTATCCATGGCGTAAAATCTGCCGATAATTGTAGCAATTGCTTCTCCGTTTTTAAACATCTTTTGGAGATCTTCAACTAATTTCAACGATGCGTATTTGGGCGAATCACGACCGTCAGTAAACAAATGTAAATAAACATTTTTTACGTTTGTTTTTCTAGCTAGGGTTAATAAAGCCAAAATATGGTCTGGATCGCTATGAGCGCTCATGCCGTTTGATAGCATACCCATCAAATGCAGGTTGGAATTATTCTTTTTAACATGATGAATCCCTTCTAAAAAAGCGGGGTTCTTAAAAAATGTTCCGTCATTAATGCTTTTGCAAATTTTGACCACATCCTGTTCAACAACTCTCCCGGCACCAATATTCATGTGGCCAGCTTCACTGTTACCATCCTGCTTGGGTGGCAGACCAACATATTTGCCGTGAGCATAGATTTCAGTACAGGGATATTCTTTAGAAATCTTGTCTATAACAGGAGTTTTTGCCAACGTTATAGCATTACCTTTGCTAGAACCGGTGATACCCCATCCATCGAGGATAACAAGCAGCATGGGTAGACTATTTTTAAAACCTTTATTTATTTTGTTCATTTTATCCATAAAAGAAAAATTAATTAACTGTTTAGTTAATCAAGGATAAATAATTGCCAGCTGATTAATTGATTAACTGACTCTCTATTTCCATTAAGCGATTGTATTTAGACAATCTCTCGCTTCTGGAAAGTGATCCTGATTTAATAAATTCCGCTCCGACTGCTACTGCTAAATCCGCAATAAAATTATCACACGTCTCCCCGCTACGATGCGATACCATAATTCTATAATTATGCTTCTGAGCCAGTTTGACGCATTCCATTGTTTCGGTCAAAGTACCAACCTGATTTGGCTTTATTAAAACGGCGTTAGCTGCCCGATTTTTTATACCCTCTCGCAAACGGTTCGTATTGGTCGTAAAAAGATCGTCACCGATTAGCATCATCTCATCGCCCAATTCCTTGGTTAGTTCACTCCAACCTAGCCAGTCGTCTTGCGCCAAACCGTCCTCGATAGAAATTATCGGATATTTCCTAAACCATTCATTGTATAATCCAATCAAAGTAGCACTGGTAAAATGTCCTTGATCCAATTTAAAAATATACTTTTTGGTTTCTGGGTTGTATAACTCGGATGAACCGACATCAATTCCCAAACAAACTTCATCTTCTGGTTTATAGCCAGCTTCAACTATAGCGGCGATAATCAGCTCAATTGCTTGCACACTAGAGACCATATCAGGCGCATATCCACCTTCATTGCCAACATCTGTATCAAAACCTGCTCTTCTCAAAACATCTCCCAATTCATGAAAAATTTCAGCGCCAATTCTTACTTTTTCGCTAAAACTTGTCTCTAGAATAGGCACAATCATAAATTCCTGAAAATCTAAATTTGTATCAGCATGTCGACCGCCATTAAAAATATTAAAAGCTGGAACAGGTAAATTAATTTTTTTGCTATCAAAATCAAATTCCTTTGCTAAATAACTATATAATTCTATATTATTTGCCACCGCCCCTACTCGAGCATAAGCCAACGACACTGACAATACCGCATTAGCACCTAGTTTGCTTTTATTGCTTGTGCCGTCAAGATCGATTAATAATCTGTCAAATTTAGACTGGCTAACCAAGCTCATTCCTGTTAATTTTTTTGCAATTATTTTATTGACATTTTCTACAGCCTTTAGCACGCCTTTACCACCATACCTTTTTTTGTCGCCATCGCGTAATTCAATTGCTTCATGCTCGCCAGTTGAAGCGCCAGACGGCACACTCGCCTTAGCCAACAAATCATTGTCAAGTACAATCTTTGTTTCAATTGTTGGGTTGCCACGAGAATCAAGTATTTCTCGGGAAATTATCTTTTTTATTTTAGCCATATAAATATATTGATTATTAATTTTTATAAAATTTCGTATTCAATCGTAACAGTAATTTTGATTTCCGTACTGCCAGCTTCTATTGACGGCGTCGCCTCGTCAAATCCTCCCCCCATACCTATACTCTTGTAAGCGCTCTCGTAAATAGCTGTTGGCGTATCTGTGTACTCTGAAAAATTTATTATTCTACCCAAATTAACACCAACTATATCAGCCATAGACTCGGCTTTTTCTTTCGCCTTTTTTATTGCCTTTTCTCGAGCCTCCTGTTTCAAATCCTCTGGTTCGTCAATTTCAAACGACAAACTACCAACCTGATTCAAACCTAAATCTCCTGAAACCTGCAAAATTTCCCCGACCTCATCTAAATCTCTTATTTTTATATCTATGTTTTGACTCACTTGATAACCTCTTAATGTTTGCCTGCCTTCAAGCCAATTATACTGAGGATAAATACTATAATTTGAAGTTTTTATATCTTTTTCGTCAATATCAAAATCATTCTTTAATTTTTCTACAATATTATTTATTTTTTCAGTATTGTCTTCTTGTGCGGCAGCTACTGTTTTTTTCTCGACCGAACAACCTAATTGAATTTTGGCTATATCAGGCACACCAATAACTTCACCTTCGCCAGTTACGGTAATTGAATGTCTCTGCTCTTCGCTCACACCAATATAATCATTTGCCTTCCAAGCATTCATGCTCAAAATTGCTAAATAGATTGTACCGATAGTCAAAAGAAAACTAATAAAAATTGTCACAATTTTGTTTGGTATCATATGTTTTTGTTTATTTTATTAATTAATAAATTTATTTAATAATTTTTTTTAAGCCTGGCATTTTTTCACCCGATAAATAGGCTAACATAGCTCCACCGCCAGTTGACACCCAATCCAGATAATCCAACGTTTTAGCCTGCTTAAAAGCTTCTAATGTCTCGCCTCCGCCGACTACGCCAAAAGCTAATCCGCGCGAACGGGAAGAAACGACTTGCACCAATGCCATAGTGCCATGTTTAAAATGACTATTTTCAAAATAACCCATCGGCCCATTCCAAACAATAGTGTTGGCTTTTCTAATATAATTAGCAAACAACTTTATAGTTCTTGGTCCAATATCCAAAATAATATCGTTTTTATTCACCTGACTGACTGGTTTAGCTAATACTTCGGTAGTATTTTTACTTTTGCCAACCAGCACATCAATTGGTAATATAATATTTTTATTTTTAAATTTTTTAGCTAATTTAATACAATCCTGTTCAACAGTTGATTTACCTATTTCAAAACCATAAGCAGAGATAAAACTATTAGCCAAAGCTCCGCCAATTAAAACTACAGAAGATTTTTTGCCCAAAGATTTGACTAGTTTTATTTTTGTTTGCACCTTGTTTCCTCCCACCACTGAAACCATCGGCTTTTGCGGTTTCAAAATTCTATTTAAATTTTTAATTTCTTTTTCTAAAAGCAGACCGGCATAGCTAGGTAAATATTTTTTTATCACGCTAACTGAAGCATGTTGACGATGACTAACAGCAAAAGCGTCATTGACATATATTTGCGCCATTTTTGACAATAGTTTGCCAAATCGCTTATTATTTTTCTCTTCACCACTATTAAATCTAAGATTTTCTAAAATCAAAATGTCTTTTTCACTCAAATCAGCTTTCAGTTCTTTGGTTGATTTATTCCAATAATTATCCACTAATTCTATTTTTATATCCAATAATTGTCCTAATCTGTCAGCAATTGGCTTAACAGAAAATTTTTTATTTCGACCATTTGGTTTGCCCAAATGAGTCGCAATAATAATCTTGCAACCATGCCTTAATAAAAAACGAATAGTAGGTAGGGTTGCTACTATTTTATAATCATCTTTTATATTACCATCTTTAATCGGCACATTAAAATCAGCCCGTAAAAATACGGTTTTATTACTTAATTTTTTTATCTGTCTTATTGTTTTTATTCTCATAGAGATTTATATTATTATACCACAATAAGCCTTAAACAAAAAAGCCTGCGAATAAACCCGCAGGCTAAAATATTAATACACAAAATACTCAAACAATAAACTGCTAATATCCGCACCTACCCAAAATAAGCGTATTTAAAACTCTACCTTAGCATTATCCGTTTCCCCTTCTCTCCAAAAATTTACGTCCACCACATCTCCTTCTAAATAATTCTGTAAAATATCAACTAAATCATTATCTTTATCTATTTTTGTATCATCAATCGACAAAATAATATCACCTTCTTTTAATCCTGCTTTGTCTGCTGGACTACCTTTTATTACTGCCACACCGTTTAAAGCTTTAAAAATTACTGCGCCTTGTTTCGGCATGTCACTATCTACTTGTCCAATGCTAACTAAATTCTCAATATTTATATAATTTATTCCCATAACCGGTCTTTTGATATCTGTATATTCCAATATGCTATTAATAGCTCCTCGTAAATAATTTAATGGCGCAACCTCGCCGTTTTCATCAACTAAGCCCGCAACATTTCCAGATAAATCAAAAACAAAAGAACATTTAAAATCTGCTGGCACTTTTTCTGCAAGAACCAATTTGTCTGATAAATCTTCGCTATACCTAACTAAACTTGTATTGCTTTGTCGACCAACATAATTAGTCAGCCAACCCCTGTTTTGCCAATCAACCGCCACTAGCAATTCACCTATCCGAAGACTGCTAGCGTCAACAAATTCTTTTACTGTAAGACTATTAGTCTTTGCATGCAAAAAACTAAATCCTGTTAAAACATCTTTGACAAAACTATCAATTTCAAAAATTTCTTTATTTTTTGTGATAATAACATAATTAGACAATCCAATACTGTCGGTTAAACCTGATTTTACTCCTTCGGGAGTAAAGCAAGTAATAATCCAGCCATCGCTAGTTATCGCTAAACCCTGTCCAATGTAATTATTTAAATTATAATAATAATTCAAATCAATCTTTTTTTCGCTTGGCTCTATCGTTTTCTTTTTTTCAAAAATTCCGACAATGCTGGAAACTGCTAAATTGATTGTTCCATCTACGCTCTCGTTCTGATTTACTACAACTTTTTTGGGATTAGTAATCACTAATTTCCGCTCTATGTCATTCTGTGCCAAGTCAATCTCTCCGAAAAAGGGCACGTCATAATAATTTTTTTCAAAATAATTTTTAATAAAAATACTGCCGACAGAACCACTCAAGAACCCGGCTAAAATTGCCAATACCAATATTAACGCTGCGCTATTTTTACCAAAAGATTTTGTATTTTTTTTCATAAAATTTTATAGCCACCTTGACGTGAGCAATATTAAGACAATTCCTGCCAAACCGATAAAAAGATGGGTTTTTATTTTTTTGCCGTCAAGCTCATCGAGTAAATAATTTTTTATTAAATTAGTTAATACATAATAACATATCGCCAACATTAATCCAGCCGCCATATAATTAAACGGTAAAAAGGAAATAGACCAAGCCAATTCTACTATAATCAAACAGCCAATCAAAATATAAATTAAACCTCGCTGAAAATTGATTTTATTTGCCCAAATAATTTGATAAATCAATAAAAAACTGGCAACCAAAACGACAAAAGATAACATTAAAACTGAAAAGTTTAAAAATGACTGCAAACCATAAGCCACAGACGCCAATAGAAAAAAAGTTGTAAAATTCAAGTATGAAGAAATGTTACTCATACTGTCTTCTCGATACGACATTGGCTCAAGTAAACAGTAGAATGAATATTTTAAATAAATATAAAGGAAAATCGACAAAACAATAAATATCAACTGAATTAATATTTTATCTTGCACAAATAATGAAAATAAAACTGCAAAACTCAATAAAAAACTTGGTAAAATTAAATAGTTCCACCATTTATGGTCAATATTACTGGATCTAGTAAATTGCCAAAGAACATAAAACAACGCCATATTAGACAAAACTAAAACTACATAAACTAATTTGGGGTTAAAATAAAAAATCTGGACAAGCACCCAAATCAACAATGGAATAAACAATGGCAGTAAACGTTTATAAAACATGCTTCTCTATTTTACTTCTAGCCAATTATTGTTGGCCAGTGCTTCGTTTATTAGATTATTACTTTCTATTTTATAAGTTTGGTCTGTCTCTTCAATAAATCTTTCCATTTTGATTAGGGCTAATATTATTTTGATATGCAAATCTTTGTATTTTACTGGCACAACCAAAGACAGAAGGTCTTCTTTTACTGTTTTAATTTTTTCAACATCTACCTCGTCTCCCGAAATAACTTGCCTATAATTATTTACCAAGATTTTAAGCTGATTAGTATACTCTTCTTCAGTCACATTGACTTTTGTATTATTGCTGTTTTTTGCCGTCTCATTATTAACTGATGTTGAACTTAATATTAAATAAAGCAAAAGTATTAATCCTATCGCTATGAAAAAAATAATTATATGTTTTTTGGTCACCATATTTTTTTATTATTTTACTTTTCTTTGGATACTTTATTGCCATAACCTTCAAACGCCCGTAAAACTTCTAGCGGGAGAGCAAAGATAACTGTGTTTGATTGATCAGACGACAAATCGTTGATTGACTGTAAAGTTCTTAAATGTAGGGCGCCTTTTGAAGCAGATAACATGTCAGCTGCTTTTGACATATTTGACGCTGCCGCTACTTCGCCTTCTGCTTTTATAATAACCGCTCTTTTTTCTCTCTCGGCTTCAGCCTGCTTGGCGATTACTCTTTCCATCTCCTCCGGCAAACTCACGTCTTTTAATTCAACGTTACTAACTTTTAGACCCCATTCATCGGTTTCTTTGTCAACAATCTCCCGAATTCTATCAGCAATTTTATCACGATTAGCCAATAGCTCATCGAGGGTCGCTTCACCGACAATATTTCTCATAGTCGTTTGGGCAAACTGAGAAATTGCATAACGAAAATCCTCAACTTCAATAATAGCTTTATTAGCTTCTGATACTTTATAATAAATTACGGCATTGACCATTACTGAAACATTATCTCTGGTTATCGCTTTTTGATCTGGTACATCAACGGCTTTAACTCGCATATCAACATTACGATAAGTTTGAAAAATTGGCCAAACAATCCGCCAACCCGGATCCATGATGCCAGAGTATCTGCCCATAGTAAATCTAACGCCTCTCTCGTACTGATTTATCTGACGCAAACTAACTAATATTAAAAAAATGACGAGCGCAATAAAAGAAAAAAGTCCACTCATATATTTAAATTAATTATTAGCTATCCAATTTTTACTATTCTTGTAGACTAAAACTCTTAGCGTCAATCATCGACCAATAGTCCCGATCTTCATCCCACTTATATACATTTAATTTATACGTCTTTTCGGTATCACTATATACATATTCAACTTTGGTTCCTGAACCAATCCTGTTTGAGTAAATAGTTTTTTTATCAATAATTAGAGGCTTTGATACAAATTCTAATTTTGTCCGACCTAAAGGACTTTGAAAAATGATATATTCAATTTCACCTCCATTTTCGTCATCAGAGGTATATTTATCTGATTCTTCAACCTCCATGTTGTCCAAAACATTACCCATGATTTCTTTCCATTTTTCTGGATTCATAAAAATTTTTTAATAATATGTTGCTTGAGTTTCTAAATCACGTTTTCTATTATTTGCTACGTCATTACTGATTAATCCGGCTTTTAATAAACTATCAACTGATTTATTCATAGTAATCATACCTTCTCGCTGTCCAGTTTGAATAACCGAATAAATTTGCCCAATCTGATTTCTTCTTATTAAATTAGCTACCGCTTGATTGTTGATTAATATTTCTCTAGACGCTACCAAACCACCGCCTACTTTTGGTATTAACTGCTGGGCAATTACCGCACGCAAAGAAGAGGCCAATTGATTCAAAATCTGTTGCTGTTGATGAGCCGGAAAAACATCTGTTATTCGACTAATTGTTTCTGAAGCAGTCGAAGTATGCAGGGTGGAAAAAACCAAATGACCTGTTTCAGCTGCTGTTAGAGCAGCCGAGATTGTTTCTAGATCTCTCATTTCACCGACCATGATAACATTCGGATCCTGTCTCAAAGCATATTTCAAAGCTGAGGCAAAGCTTTTGGTGTCATAGCCAAGTTCTCGCTGTTCAATAATACTTAATTTTTCTTTGAACATGTACTCAATCGGATCTTCAATAGTGATGATATGTGCTCGTCTCTCGTTATTGATAATATCTATCATTGAAGCCAAAGTGGTTGATTTCCCGCTACCCGAAGGACCAGTAACTAAAATGAGTCCATCTTTTAAATGCGTTAGATTGTAAATATTTTCGTCAAAACCTAATGCTTCTGGTTTTGGTACAAATGAGGGTACCAAGCGACCGGTTAAGCCGACCTTGCCTTCTTGATAATGCAGATTTACTCGAAAACGCTCACCGAAAAATTCCTGAGAAAAATCAAGTTCCCTTTTACGTACAAATCTTTTTTTAGTTTTTTCATCAATGATGGAAAAAATAGCATCTGTCAAAGCTTTGTCATCAATCACCTCTTCTTTCATTTTGATTAATTCACCGCCGATTCTCAAAGCCGGCACACTGCCAGCCACTAAATGTATATCTGAAGCTTTCTGTTCAATTGCTTGTTTAAAATATTCGGAAATATCCATAAAAAATAATTGTTAGACAATAACTATACTAACTATATTATAACACAATTTAAATACAATTAGTAAATTAACGTTGACTAAATTCACAACCGCAATAATTCTGACGATACAAACCGATTTTCTTTGACAAAGCCAAAGCTTCCTTAAAACCGTTATTTTTTTTAAAATCTTCTGACAAAAATTTTATTTTATTTTCCTCAGCCAATTTTTCGCCTATTTCTATAATTTTTTTTGCTAATTTATGTGGACTAACAGTCAGTGTGGTAGTAAAAAAATCACAATTTTCTAACCGCGCCGTTTCAGCCGTCATCTTTATTCTCTCAAAATAACAAATTTGGCATCTTTCGCCCTTTTCTTGATCATTCTCGTGTCCTCTGACTTTTTCAAGCCATGATTGATGATTGTATTCGCCAATTAATAAATCCACTTTGTATTTTTTGGAAATCATCCTAACTTCGTCCAATCTTTTCTTGTATTCATTTTCTGGAAAAATATTAGGATTATAAAAAAACAAACAAACATCAATCCCGCGTGTTCGGGACAATAATTGACTAACATACGCACCACAACCGGCACAGCAAATATGAAGTAATAATTTCGATTTTTTTATTTTAACCATTAACCTTTTTTACTGTATTTGATATTATTTTGACATTATTTTTGTCAGTCATTAAAGGCAAAATTTTATTTTTGTTTGGTTTTACAGAATAAGCTATTGCTACGGCCACGGCCGTTTTCAATTCTTCTGTTATTTTTTTTGTTTTACTTTCCAACAAACCCTTAAACAACCCTGGAAAAACCAAAGCATTATTTATTTGATTTGGAAAATCAGATCTGCCAGTACCAACAATAAATGCACCAGCCTTGAGAGCGACATCAGGCATAATTTCAGGCGTTGGATTAGCTAGAGCAAAAATTATCGGGTCGTTACTCATTAATTTAATTTTGCTCTCGTCAACTAAATTCCCCACAGACACCCCAATAAAAACATCCTTCCCAATCATCGCCTCTCTTAAACCACAACATAATTTTTGCTTATTGGTTTTTTTCATAATATCCTCCTTGGCTCTGTCCATCTGACATCTTCCGCGATGCAGAACACCACAGCTATCCACTAATACTATGTCTTTGACGTTTTGTTTCAAAAGCAGTCTCGCTATAGAAATACCGGCAGCTCCAGCTCCGTTTATAACTATTCTTAATTCGCTCATTACCTTACCAGTAACTCGACAGGCATTTATTAAAGCGGTCAAAACCACTATTGCTGTACCGTCTTGGTCATCATGAAAAACTGGAATTGATAATTCTTTTTCAAGTCGGGGCAATATTTCAAAACATCTCGGAGAAGCTATGTCTTCGAGATTGATACCAGCAAAACTAGGTTCTATATATTTACAAAATTTAATAATCTCTTCTGGGTCTGTCGTATTAATACAAAGAGGGATAGCATCGATATTGGCAAACTCTTTAAAAATAGCTGATTTCCCTTCCATCACTGGCATAGCTGCCTCTGGACCAATGTTTCCTAAACCCAAAACGGCAGTGCCATCAGAGACAATTGCTACTTGATTACCACGATTGGTTAATTCATAAGACTTTTTTTTGTCCTTTTCTATAGCTTCTGAAACTTTGGCTACGCCCGGCGTATAGGCAATCGCCAAATCATCTTTTGTCTTAAGCGGTATTTTTGTTTTTATTTCAATCTTACCGCGATTCTTTCTGTGAAGCTCTAGTGCTTTTTTGCCGTAATCCATAATGTTTAATTTTTATTTTATTATTATTTATATCTATTTATATTTAATTTAAAAATTTTAAAACAATCAAGGGGTCTGGGATGTGACCTGTCCGTAAAAAATTTCCTATTATATCTGTAGGGACAGAACAATGTTCTGTCCCTACGTAAAGAAAAAAATTTATTATTTAATGTATTTTTTATTTTTTAATTCATCTGGGAAATATTCCTGCTTTTCGTTATAATCATAATCTGGGCTGTATTTATAACCCTTGCCATAGCCCAAACCTTTCATTAATTTGGTCGGTGCATTGCGTATATGAAGCGGTACTGGCAAATTGCCAAACTCTCCGACATCTCTAGCTGCCTCATTGTAAGCCGAGTAAAGCTGGTTTGATTTTTTACATTTAGCCAAATAAACAACGGCTTGAGCCAATATCACGTTGCATTCCGGCATGCCAATGAAATGACACGCCTGATAAGCAGCCACTGTCTGTTCTAGAGCACGTGAATTCGCCAAGCCAACGTCCTCGGAAGCAAATCTAACTAAGCGGCGGGCGACAAATAATGGATCCTCGCCAGCTTCCAATATTCTAGCCAACCAGTAGAGAGCGGCGTCTACGTCTGAACCACGCATTGATTTATGTAGAGCCGAAATTATATTATAATGCTCCTCACCGCCTTTATCATAAAGTAAATATGATTTTTGAAAAGCTTCTTCTATGATTTTCTTGGTAATCTTTTTGCTAATTGAACTGGCATATTCAATTGCGTTCAAAGCAGTCCGAACATCACCATTACTCATATCAGCAATCAAATCAATTATACTACTATCCAATTCCAAAGCCAATTCACCAAGACCTTTTTCTTTGTCGTTGACAGCTCGTTTGATAATTTCTTTTATATACTTTTCTTCCAGTTTTTTCAAAACAAAAACACGGCATCGAGAAAGAAGCGCGCCGCGTATTTCAAAACTCGGATTTTCAGTTGTCGCGCCGATTAAAATTATTACACCTTGCTCAACATGTGGTAATAGCGCATCCTGCTGAGCTTTGTTCCAGCGATGAATTTCATCAATAAACAAGATTGTCCGCCTGTCGTAAATCTCATTATTTTCCTTGGCTTTTTTTATTACCAATCTTAAATCTTTTAATCCGCTAGTCACCGCACTGATTTGAAAAAAATCAGACTTGGTTTGTTTGGCAATAATATGTGCCAGAGTCGTTTTACCACTGCCCGGTGGTCCCCAAAACACCATAGACGGCAAATTATCAGCTTCAATCGCCTGTCGGAGCAATTTGCCAACACCAACGATTTCGTCCTGACCAAGAAAATCAGCCAATGTTTCCGGCCTAATTCTATCCGCCAAAGGGGTATGAATTTGACTTTTTTTATCGTTAGTCATTATTTGATATTAACAAACAGACAGGCAAAAAGCAAATAAAAAGCCCCGAACTTTTCGTTTCGGGACTTTGATGTGTGAAATTGTTTTTTACGAAGTTTTTAGCAAAACAATGAATTTTTTGCCAATGAATTGTTGTAATTCTATTTCTTTGATATCTGAGATATGAATTTTATTAATTGGTTCATAGTAAATTATTTTTGGACTGCACGGGAACATTCCCTCCCCCTCTTTTTGTGAATAAATAACGACTTCGTCTCCTTCCCTTCCAACGCTTAATTTCCAAAGATCATTTCGACAATGCGCGCCGTCTGGACCAATGCTTATGAGTACAGTATGCATATGTCTGCCTCTTATAATAGGTAGGCTGTCAGTTTTTACACCATAGATAATCAAGGCAGAAAAAAATCTATCAAGCATACGTCCGCGCTCTTTTAGATCTTCTGAATTATTAAAAATCTTAACACTGTACTCGAGCGCCTCTATCGTCCAGTTGCCAAACAAATTTCTGTCAAAATCCGACATAAAAAGTATTTCGTATATCTCTTCAAATGTTATTTCTCTCCCTGTTGTCTTGTCTGTCATTTCTTCGTACCCCCTTTTTTAAAATTTTAAAATAGCAATAAAAATTAAATTATTCGCCAAAACGTCTAATTCTACCAGAATATTCGCTCAAAATACTCGCCACATCCTGTTCTTCAAAATCTGGCCAATATTTTTTTAGAAAAATCAATTCGCTATAAGCTGACTGCCAAAGCATAAAGCCTGACAATCTCTGCTCGCCTGAAGTACGGACAATTATGTCTAAATCCGGTAAATCACCGTGGTAAAAATATTTTTTAATCAAACCTTCATGTACCTGCTCTATGTCAACTTTATTTTTTATCATTTTTTTAATCGCATCAACAATTTCAACTCTACCACCATAATTCAAACAGATGTTTAAAATACCTTTCTGATTATCTTTGGTTTTTGTTTCAATTTCACGACAAACATCTGCCAAGTCTCCAGGCAATTCATCAATCCGTCCACTAACAACAACTTTGTGTCCTTTTTTATTAAAATCCTCAAACTCTTCAGTAAAAACTGTTTTTATTAATTTCATTAAATAATTTACTTCTTCTCTTGATCTTTTCCAGTTATCTGATGAAAAAGCAAAAACAGATACTACTTCAACGCCACGTTCAAAAAACCAACTCGGTGCTTGTTTCATTTTTTGATAACCTTTTTGATGACCCTCTAGTGTTGGTAAGTTTCTTTCTTTGGCCCAACGTCGATTACCATCCATAATAATGCCAACATGACGAGGTATATATTTTTTTTCTTCCGTACTCATATTACAATTTTAATTAATTTTATTTTTTCTGAAAAACCGCTAATCAATTTTACATTATTTTTTGCCACCTTAAATTCTTTTGCAAGAAATTTTATGATTTCTTCATTAGCTTTATTTTTTTTCGCTGGCGCTGCTACATCTATCTTTAAAGTTTTGCCATCTTCGGTTTCTAATTGATCAGTAATTTCAGTCAAACCAGCATTTGGTCGAGCCTTGATTCTCAAATAAACCTCACCTTTTTCTGCTAGTTTCTCCTTGTATTGACCAAGCATAATTATTTTTTATAAACAATAAAATTTATCATAGTTTTTAAAACTCCATCTCGCCGAAAAGAAAAATATTTTTCTCCCAAACAATAAGTACATTCTTTGCTTATTTCAATATTATTTTTCATAACCCCAGCCTTCACAGCCTGACTTATGGCTACTAGACCCAAATCGATATACTTTTTTTCTCCTTTATCAAACCGCGCCGTTGGATAATCTTTGAACAAATTGTAGACATCATCTTTTACTGCAAAATGACATTTATTAATATGCGGTCCGATAAAAATTTTTATTTCTTCAGTTTTTGCCTCATACTTTTCTTTCATCGTTCTAATAGTATTACTAATAATTCCATCTAATAAACCACGCCAACCAGCATGAGCTATACTGGTTATTCTCGTTGACGGCTCAAAAAAATAAATCGGCAAACAATCAGCGGTCGTAATTGATAATATCAAATTATTTTCGTTGGTTATCAAAGCGTCTGCCCCTCTGATTACACTATTTTTATCTTTATTATCAACTAATTTAACCACATTACTATTCGTTAGTCCAGCTGACACAATTGGTATCCGATTTAAACTGATTTTGTCAAAATACCTCTGTCGATTAACCGCCGACAAATCACCGTCCAGTCGCATGCCACCGTCCGTCATTTCTGAGGTACCAAAAATAAAATTTTTGTATTTTTTTATCATGAATAAATATCACACAAATAAATTTTCTGAATTATTCCTGTCTAATTCCCATTTTGGTGGGTTATGGTAAATATAACTACGAATTTTATCTAATGATTTTTCATTTCTAATTATATGATCATAAAATGATCTTTGCCAGGCAAAATCATAATCATTTAAATTTTTGCGGATTGTTTTTACTGAAATTTCTTTAAATGATTTAATAACTTTTGATAATAATCCATAATCAACACGGGCAATCGCCTTCGTAGGGACAGAACATTGTTCTGTCCCTACCGTTGATTTTGCAAAAATATGTGATTCAGAACATTGTTCTGCCCCTACCAGATTTTCAATTATAATTATTCCATGAATATGATTGGGCATTACCACCCATTCATCCAAAAAAATATTCTGATAATGACTGGTAATTTCTTGCCAATATTTTAAAATAATTTGTCCATGTTCATTCAAAATTATTTTATCATTTTTGATTTCACCAAAACATTCAATTTTATTTTTTACACACATTGTTACAAAATACCAACCGTCCTGCGAATAATCATATTCTTTTAATCTGTTTGGCTTGCGCTTTTTATTATCCTCCATTTTAATAAAATTTTATACGCTATTTTTTCAATTTTCTTTCATAAACACGACGAGATTTCATCGTGATAGCCAAAATAGTCAAAATGGCAATATACGAAGAAACAATTGAATCAGGCATTTCATAAGCTCTTTTCATTAGCATATCTGAAGCACTAATAAGCAAAATTAAAATTGTCCAAATAATCACATACATTTCGCCTGGATGGCAACTGGTATGCAGATTGCGCCAGCGTTCGAATTCTTTGTTACTGGCGTAAATAGTCAAAAGTGCGATGTACACAACCAAAAAAATCCCCAAATATTCGTCAAAAGCATTATTGGCGATAAAATTAAAAATCACCATCAACAAAACAATGAATGTCCAGAAATTTGTAAAATACCACCAGAAACTCAAATTATTTTTGCACTTTGCCATAATCTTTTTTTGTTATGAATTAATCCCCCGCTCCTTCTCTTGTTTTAAAATTTTCTCTTTTATTTTATTAATTGCGTAATCAAAGCGATTAACTGCTCTTTTTCTTTGGGATTACTTTCAGCAATAAGCAAAGCTAATGCTGCCAACGCATTATCATTTATTTTTTTCTCTCCACTTGCACGATGCAAATAATTATTTTTATCTAAAAAATAAACAAATAAAAACGAACCGATTCGTTTATTGCCGTCAGTAAAAGAATGATCCTTAATAATTAGGTACAAAAGATTAGCGGCCATAATTTCAGTTGATTGATACAATTTCTTACCGCTAAATGTCTGATATAAATTTTTTATAATACTTTCAAATTTATAATCACTTTCATTGCCAAAAATATCAGTCGCTTCTTTTTTCACTATTAGCCTCTTTTTTATCTCAGTAATAATACTTAAACAATCTTCATATTTCAAAACGAAGCTAGTACTCTTGCCTTTTACAGTTTTTAATTTTCTTTTATCATATTTCTCTAAAATTGATAATGTCTTGGCATAATCAGCTAATAAATCTAATATTTCCTTTTCTTGTCCTTGCAATACTTTTACCTTTGATTTTTTTTGTAAAAAACTAATCGTTTCTTGAAGTTGATTAAATTTATTTTTCGCTTCCAATAATCTTTTGTCGTTTATAGCGTATCCTTGTAATAAATATTTCTTTAATATCCTAGTCGCCCAAATGCGAAATTGAGTCGCTCTTTGGGAGTTCACTCGATAACCGACAGAAATAATCATATCCAGATTATATAAATTCATTTTACGAATTTTATTATCAGCAGCAACCTGTTCCAAAATGGAACAGGTTGATTTTTCATCCAACTCACCACTTTTATAAATATTGATGACATGCTTTACTATTGCCGGTCTATTAACACCAAAAATTTGTGCCATTTGATACGCACCCAACCAAACCGTTTCATTTTCAAAACGCACTTTTAATTCAACCTCACCTTTTGATGGTTTATAAATTATAATCTCACCTTTATTAAATTTTTCCACTTTTTTCTTTTTTGCCATATTTTATTTTTCCACATATAGACAGGTCGTGACCCACCCCTACTAATTACTAACAGCAAAATATTTATTACTGCCATTCCAACCATCGCTCTCGGCCTGGTAAATACCTTTGCCACCGCCTGGTGTTGGTTCAGATATACCTGGTAAACTCACCTCGGCATTATCATCTTCTAGATTGGCATACAATACGCACTGCTTACTAGCATTAACCAAATATTTATAATTTGACACGCTATCAGTGCCAGTTTTCGGGTCGCGGATATTTGTCGGAATACTATTGGTGTACTACGGATATTTTATCTTATATTCTTCTATCAAATCATTCAAGTCATACTCACCAGCCCCGGCCTCAGGCACCAAACAGCCAAAACTTAAAAAACGCCCAATTTGGTTGAGATCACTCATTCTTTTGACATCCCGCGCCTTAACCGTTGCGCCACCAAGATAAACAAAAGCAATCGTCGCTAAAACACCAATAATCACAATCACTACCAAAATTTCAATTAATGTAAAACCCTTTTCAATCTTTTTCATAATTTTAATTTTTGTGTAGGAACAGAACATTGTTCTGTTCCTACCGTTGATTTTACAATAAACCTTCGAGACCACCGATGTATGAACTAATAAACGCTGGCAAAACAAACATTAGACCAATCAATGGTAAAACAAAACAAATAACAGAAACCCAAATTATTGCCAGAAAATATTTCCTAGTTTTTTCGACTGATTTATAGATAGCGTCAATCTTTATCCCCTGCTCATCTATTTTTTTTGTTATTTCTTCTTCCATGAATTTTTATTTAATTTTTTTATAATTTTATCCTATAACTTTCACTTCTTCGTTCTTGACTAAAACGGCCTGACTATCATTTAATATTTTTATATCATAATCCAATTCTTGAATTTTACCTTTGACTATTTCTTTATATTCTGGAGTATAATGCGCAAAGACTAAAAACGGAACCAAATTCATCCCAGTAAAATCAGTAACACCACACCGATCATTAACCTTGTCTCTCTTGCTATCTTTCCATGTAGCCATTTCAATTGTCGGACAAGCCAAATAACTTCCTGCGCTAGAACCCATATAAATAACGCCCTTATCTAATAACTCCCTAATAATTTTTTCAAAACCGCTAGCTCGCGCACATTTTAATAGATGATATGCATTGCCACTCGTAACATAAACCGACTCCTTATCTTTTAAAACTTTTCTTAATTCATCTTCGTTTTTGCCTTCAATATCAATTTCTTCATAATCAAACCCCCCGTCTTCAAATTTTTTTCGTTCAATCGTAATATAATCTAAATCATCAATCTTTTTTGAAGCGGTTATAATATAGGCCATCTTTATTTGGTTCAACGGTCGTTCAAACAAATTTAACCCAGCCCCTGTTATGAATTTACTAGACGAAGTTAAAAGTAATTTTTTCATTATATAAAATTTATTTAATCTTTTTTATAATTTTAATTTTTTCTTCTCTTGATAATTTTTTTATTCGACATTCTTCTTTTTGCGCTTCTGATTTATTCTTTTTTGAAATTGAATACATTATTTTTACTGGACGCCGACCCTTGGTATATTTTGCTCCCAACGCCGAGATATTATGCTCCTCCACTCGTCTTTTTAAATCCGTCGTTACGCCAGTATAAAAAGTCTTATCTTTGCATTGTAAAATATATACGTACCACATTTATTAAAATTATTTAAGTATTGGTTTAAATTCGGCTAAACCTCTTTCTGCAACATATGTATAAAATATACCTTGACATGTTTTATTAAATTTACATTTTTCGCACATTTTAGGCTTAGAATAAAGTTTTAATTCTGCTGAATGTATCTCGGGTGATAAATGCCCTTCGTTTGGTTCTATGTATTTAAATATATCTTCCCCGATTGCATAAAATGCACATGGAGGAATATTATTATATGCTTCATATGCTTCTCTGGGAGGGTTCTTTTTAAAAGAATCATAAAAAACCTTACAGACTTTAGAATATTCAGGGACTACTTCCTTGTAACTTAGATTACTCCTTTCAAAAAAATCATACTGATGAATTCTCACAAAATTAAACCTCAAAAAATATCTATGTTTTTCTGCGAATCTTATAATTTCAGGTATATCTCTATAATTAAATTCAGTTATCACTGGAGTAAAAATTATGTTTGAAAAATTTAATTTTATTAAATTACTAATTGCTTTCATTAATTTTTCATGATGCCCCTTTACACCGACAACGCTATCGTGAGTCTTACTATTCACTCCTTGAAATGAAAAACCAATGGAATCTAAGCCTGAAGATATTAGAGATTTAGCATAATTAATGTCGTCAAGACCATATCCATTTGTTTCTAAAATTACTTCTTTAAATCCTATTTTTTTCGCATAAAAAATTATTTTATCTAAATCCTTATTTAAACTCGGCTCACCTCCGGTAATAGCTAGCTGATTAAAATTATTTTTATAAATTAAAAGAATTTCGTTCTTAACTTTTTTCAATGACTTTTCTCCTCCCCTGTTAGGAAAAGAGCAATAAACGCACTTTAAATTACATTTGTTTGTTAAAACATATTCATGTCGCATAAAAAGTCTTATCTTTACATTATAAAATATATACGTACCACATTTATTCACTAATCACTAATAAAAGCTATAATTACATTATACCTTAGTTAAAAAAGACACGCAAAAACAGTAGACCACAAAATATATTTAACCTATACTGACATTATGAGAACACCAATCAGAAAACCTGGTAAATACACTTGGGTTAAAACAGATCCATATATTACCAAGGAAAAATACAATAAACTAAAAAACAGCCTAACCAGACTGTTAAAGATTGAACGACCGCTCGCCATCACCGATGTAAAAGAGCAGGCCGCTTTTGGGGATTTTTCAGAAAATGCTGCCTATAGTATAGCCAAAAGCAATCTTCGTAGTATTAATAACCGAATTTTAAAAATAGAAGATCACTTGAAAAACGCCATTATCATAAATGTAGGGACAGAACAATGTTCTGTTCGTTCAGATACTGTTCAGATAGGAAATACAGTGACGATTGAATCAAATAGCAAAACAAAAACCTATCAAATACTTGGTTCAGCCGAGGTTGACATAGCCAAAAATATTATCTCCCACAACTCTCCACTCGGGGCTAGTTTAATGGGAAAAAGGGTTGGTGAAATTATAAGGGTTAAGGACAAAGAGATTAAACTAATCGCCATTAACTAACCGTCTTATAAATCATCCAGGCGCCTGAGATAACCGCAATCGCCACCACCCACCAAATCCACTTCTTAAAAAAGTTTGAGAAATAAGCGCCGAAGATTACCCCCACAGAAAAAAGATAAATCTTGAAAACAGCAATATCCCAGATGCTGAAATCCCTAACTATATCTCCTGCCCAACCAAAGAAAATACTCATAGATTTATATTTAATTAATTATAAATTTATTTTTTTTCTTTATCTTCTCTGACACCTATGATTATCGCAATGACAGCAATGATGATAAAAATAAAAATCCCAGTAATTACCATATTTTAAAAATTATTTTTTTTACGTAAGGACAGGTCGCGACCTGTCCTTACTGATATTATAATTCTATTTCTTCCTTTCTACCAATCACATTTATCCCATAAATTCTATCGCCTTCCTTTATTATCTTTTTATAACTTTTATAGCCTATGGTTTTACCAGTATTTTTGTCAATTAATCTTTCATTTCCAATAATATCTCTTCCTATTACTAACCCATCTCTAACTTCAATATCTTTGAATGTATTATGAGAATTATCTCCGCGTCTGCTTAAAATTCTCTTATTATCCAATATATCAGTCGCAATTATTACCCCCGAAACGTATTTTATACTTTTAAAACTATCGTGGCCTATTCGTTGTCCGGTTTCTGTATCTACCAATCTTTCATTTCCTAAGATATCTTTTTCCACGCCTAAATTTTCAACTAGATTTCTAATATTTTTTCGCTCATGAGTTCTACTATAATTTGGTCTGGGCTGAAAATTTCTCCCGTCACTTTTTAATCCATCTTGTTTTCTTTGCAATTCTCGTAACTGCTTCTCATACTTTTTTTTATCTTTATATAATTTAAAAGCACTTTGTAAATATTCTTGGATATGCTCCTCCATGCCAGGAATTCCCTTTGATAACGTAAGTATAAAATTCATTTCTTTGTCATCTTTCATGGAATTTAAAAATTCCGCCATATCTTTATCCTCATCACTACTTTTGCTTTCTTTTTTATCCTCCTTTTTTTCTGTTAAATTATTATGGTCATATTGCGCTCTTTTGTTTTCATCACTTAAAACTGAATAGGCTTCATTCGCAGCCGAAAATTCTTCTCTTTTGGATTCGTCGCCAACTAGATCTGGGTGCGTGTCTTTAACTATTTTTCTATGTGCTTTTTTAATTTCTTCAAGTGTCGCGTCAGCAGACACTCCCAAAATTTCATAATAATTTTTTTCACTAGGTTGTTGTTTAAATTCTTCGAATCTCATATTTTAATTTATTTTAATTCTTTCTGTAGGGACAGGTCGCGACCTGTCCGCGTCTGTAAATATTTTTTTGCTCTAATAATGTCTTAAATTAACTTTTAAAATAAGGCTCATTTAGGCCAAATGACCCTTATCCCGTAGGCTTATAAAAAACATTCCTTTTCTGTCCAAAACGAACCAATTTCTTCTCTTTAATCAGTAAATTTAGATAGCGTACCGCCTGACTGTCGCTTACTCCGGTTAAGCGCTCCACATCGTTATTAGTCACTTTTTGCTTTTCCTTGGCATAAGCCATAATCTTATCTAGATTCCCCTGCCCTTGTTCCTGTCGTTTCTTTAGTGCCCGTCCTCTTAAGACTGCTAAATGTTTTAAGAATTTAGTTGTAAAACCTACAACTCCCTCTCCTTGCGAAGGAGAGGGTTGGGGTGAGGTTAATTCAACTTCTTTTATCTCGTCCTTCTCTACATCTCCCTCTCCTTGCGAAGGAGAGGGCTGGGGTGAGGTTAATTCAACTTCTTTTACCTCGTCCTTCTCTACAACCTCCTCGCCTTGCGAAGGAGAGTCTGTCTGTCCGGTAGGCAGGGGTTGGGGTGAGGTTAATTCAGGTTCTGCAATCGGCTCTTCTGCATCTCCCTCTCCTGGCGAAGGAGAGGGCGGGGGTGAGGTTAATTCAGGTTCAACAACCGGCTTCTCTACAACTCCCTCTCCTTGCGAAGGCAGGCCTGCCTGTCCGGTAGGCAGGGGTGAGGTTAATTCAGGTTCAACAATCAACGCCTCCGCAACTCCCTCTCCTTTGCAAGGAGAGGGCGGGGGTGAGGTTAATTCAACTTCTTTTATCTCGTCCTTCTCTACAACCTCCTCTCCTTGCGAAGGAGAGGGTTGGGGTGAGGTCAATTCAGGTGCAATAGCCGGCGTTTCTAAATTTTCAGCTGGCAAAGGAGGTTGAGGTTGAGGTGGAGGCGACGGAGTGGGTTGAGGCGGTGGAGGTGTTGGTGTTGGTGTTGGTGTAGACTCGTCCAAAGAATTATTATTTATTTCATCGGTCATAATTAATTTTTAATTTTTTTATGACTAATATTAAGAATATAAAATATTTTTTATTTTTGCTTCTCATACATAATATACAAAATATTTTGTATCTCATATATCTCATTTTATGAGATACAAACAAAACAATGTCTCATTCATGAGATGTAAAAAAATATTAGCCAACTATATCTAATAATTTAGGAAATATATAAGTGGTCGGTTTTCTTCCCCTCCCTCTTTCCACCACTTTTAGTACTTTGCCCTCTTCAAGGGTATTTAATATCCGTGGCGCTGTCTTCGGTGATACTCCAGATCGTTGATAAAATTGGCTACTGGTAAAAATTGGGCTACAAAATAAATAATCTAAAGTTTTAGTAGCGTATTGTGAATGTGTTAAATTTATAATCCTTTCCTTTTTAGCGTTATACAGTTCGTGTATTTTTTTAGCTTTATCAATATTAACTTTTGACTGAACTATTACTGCATTTAAAAAATATTCGATCCAACCTTCCCAATCGTTCTCCTGTGAAACAAAAAGCAAACGCTTATAATATTCTTCCCGATGAGCTTCAAAATAAGAGCTTAGATAAAACATGGGGCTAGATAGAACTTTTTTTTGAAAAAGAAACAATGGCATAATAATCCTGCCTACACGTCCATTGCCGTCCATAAACGGATGAATCATTTCAAATTGCGCATGCACTATCGCCAATTGAACTAAAAAATCTTTTTCTTCTGAATGAATATATTTTTCTAAATTTGACATCAGTTCCGGCACTTCGCCAGCTAACGGTGGAATATATGTAGCTTCTTCAATTTTATAAGATCTGCCGATGTGCACTTGAAGATTTCGAAAATTTCCCCTATCACTGCCTTGGCCACGAACACTATCCAATAAAATACTATGCACCTCTTTTATTAACCTAGTTGAAAGGGAAAGCTTATCCATATTTTTTACCGCATAGCTGGTAGCTTTTCGGTAATTCAAAATCTCTTGAATATCATGATATTTTTCTGTTTCTTTCTTGGGTTGAGCTTCGTATTCTAGCACTTCCTGCAATGTTACTTTCGTACCCTCTATTTTAGAAGATAACACAGCTTCCTGTGTAGTTAATGGCGACAATAATACAGCAGGGTTAAGCATACTTTGCAACAAACCATCAAAACGAGCAGCTTCTGCATTGGCACTGCCGATTAAATGTACAAATTTTTCCCAATTTATTTTTTCAAGTGGTAATTGTTTTGGAATATATGGCTTCATATTTTTACTAATATTAAATTAAATTATTGTTTTCCTAGTATTAGGAAAACAATGTGGATAACTATTTTATTTTGATTCTTCAATAACCTTTATTTCTTCTTCTGTTAATCCATACAATTCATAAACTTTTTGATTAATCTCTTTATCTATTCTTTCTATTTCTTTTTTAATATTGTTCCCTTTATCAGAATTTACTAAATTATTTTGAAGTCGCTTACTCAAATCTAAAATTGTATCAACTAATTTAACAATTTTTTTTTGTTCTATTTTTTTTATTTTTTTAACTGGCAATTCGCCAAGATTGCCGATTCTAATTTCAGGAAAAATATTCCCTTTAAACGGATATAAATTAGAATATAGATAAGTAAATAAAGAAGAATTCAATAAGGCCAAAACAAATTTATAAAAATAATTTTTATTTATTAAAACACCCGTGTAAAGTGTATGGACAGCATATCTTTGTTTGTCATCTAAAACAGAAATAATTTTATTACTAATTCTTCTTATATACAATTTCTCGGGCAACTTAAAAACTTCTTCTTTACCAGGTCTTTTTAAATTATCAATATCATAATTTATATATCTTTCACTTATAATAAGATATCTTTCTATGTCTCTTCCCTTTAAAAGAATTTTTTGATTTTTAAAATTTTCTTCTGGTTCATCGCTAATAAAATTATTGTCATTACCTGTTTTAATTGCTTCTTGAATTTTTAAAATTTCATTTAATTTAAAACTATTTTCAAAAATTTTCCTTTTTATTTTATCAAAATTTTTGTCCATTGATATATTAAACCTACAAAATGCTTGCTCCAAAAAAATACTTTGTTTAATTAGTACATTTTTTATAAGTTTATTATTTTCATATAGGTTTATTTTTGTTTTATTGTCTTTGTTGTTTTTATTTTTTCTCAAAATTATGATAGTTGTAGGAACAACAACTTTATTAAAGACCCCATCTTTATAATTATCTATACAAATTATTTGAGAATTATTTAATATATATTTTCTTAATTTGGAAAAAGAATCGTTTTGTAAAATTGTATTTGGTATTATAAATCCTATATATCCTCCTTCTTTTAACAAATTAAATGATTTTTCTATAAATAATCCAAAAATATCATAGATTTTTTCCATTGTTTGATATTTTTCTTTAAAATATTCCACTTCATTTATCAATCCTTTTTCTGTACTCAAATAAGGTGGGTTGCCAATAATTACATCAAAGCCTAAATCACCGCTTTCGCGGGAATGACAAATTGATGGAAACTCTTCTTCCCAATTAAACGGTTTTTTATCTTGCCAATTATCGCCAAAATATTTTTTCAATTCTTTTTCATGGCCAGAAATTAAAGAATTCCCAACACGAACATTTTCGGTTAAATCAGGGAGTTTACCTTTTTTATCTAAAGCTTCAACTAATAAGTTCAGTTTAGCTAATTCAACGGCTTTGGAATCAAGATCAACACCATAAATATTTGAAAGCAATATTTCACTTTTAGTCGCCTGCCCACCAGGATTACTGAAATCAATATATTTTTCATTAACTGCTTTTAACGTTCTGGTTAAAAATGAACCCGAACCGCAGGCTGGGTCAAGAATTTTTATCTGCTTTAATTCATGAATACTTTTTACTTCGTTAAGCTTTTGGCCGACTGTATTCTTTACAATATAATCAACAATAAAATGCGGAGTATAAAAAATTCCCTGCTCTTTTCTTTTTTTACGAGATTTTGCTTTTAATTCTTTTTTGCCCTCAACTTCAAATAATTTTTTTGATTTTTTATCAATTTTAATCTCAATAGGATTTTGGGCAATATAGCTTAAATAACTTTCATAAACGCCACCCAGAACATCAGCCGGAATTTCTTTAAAATCATATTCATATACATTTGAACCGTGAAGCAAATTAAAAATTTTATTCCATTTAACACCGTACTCTTCCCAATCCTCACAAGTGTGCTTTTTAAAAATATTAGAGTTATAAATATCGTCCAATTCTCTGAATTTGCTTATTAACTTTGGGAATAATTGTTCGTTGTGGTTTTCTTCCCATTGCCGTAAAATCGGGATTAAAACCGGATCTTCGAGACCTTTGTCTTCTAATACTCTAATAAACATCAATCTCTCAATAATTCTTTGAATTCCCTCTTCTAAAATTTCCTGATCTAAATTTTCATTCCAAAGAGTAAAACCGCTAGTCAACTCCTCTCTTATTATCTTTAAATCATTGAATAATTTATCATTAACGGTTAATTTTTTAAGTTTTTTACCATACTTAACTGCATACTCGTCTAAAGCGTTATTGTCAAAACTATCCTTTGAGAGTAGCCACAATCTTTCAAAATCAGAAATATATTTATTATAAGGAATCTCAAAAACTAATTTATCTAGCAAAATTTTAGAATCGGTCTGAGCATTAAAAACTTTTACACTTTCAAAATCAGTCAAAACCGCCCAATTAATACCTTTATTCCACGCATATTTTATCGCTTGTTTAGCATGAACTTCAATGTCCAAATCAATCCTCAATGGTTTAGCTTCAACTAAAAATTTTGTATTTCCATTTAACATAAAAGCATAATCAGCTCGCTTACCTTGAATTTCTTTTTCTAATCCAACATCAGTTAAAAAATCCCAACCCAAAGCTTCAAATAAAGGACGAATAAAGTCATTTTTTGTTTGTTCTTCGTTAAATCCTCTTATATCTTTGCCAGTTAACCTTTTATAGCGTTCAACTATTTTTTTAATTTTTTCTTTTTTATCAAACATTATTTAAAAATCATGATTTAAATATAGATTTCTTTTGATATTTAATTATTTTTCATTAAATACCTGCATTTCTATTATACCACAAACACCAATTATTTCGTCAATTTCAAAATTAAACTAAAATAAAACAAAAAAACACCTACTAAAGTGTTTTTTCTAAAAAATATTGATATTAACTTATTCGCTAAATATTATCGCATTTGGAATATCTCGTCCTGGTCCAATCATATACTCGTTATTATAAATTAAAGCGGAGGAATAGCCACCGTCTAGATTTAAAGCATAATCAACTTCCATTTCTTTCATAATATTTGCCAAATCAGGAACCGTAGCATTGTGAGCAATAACTAAATAAATTATTCCTTTACTGTATAAGTTAGGCGAACTTTTAAAAGCTATCGCGTTTCTTAAAGCTTTGGTATTCCTTTGTTTGTCATCTATATCCCATTCAATTAATAAATCCATCTTATTTTCAATCAAGCGCGGTCTATTGCCGATGGCAGCTTGTAATTTAACCCCATAATTTTCCTCAAATGCTTGAGCGACATTTTTCCCGTTAGAAGCGGACCAACCTTGAATCGGAAAATCCCGGCTATCTTTGAAATAATAGAACTTATTATTTTCGTCCCATGCCATAATCGGACCGGTTGTCCAATATTTTAATTGTTCACTATTAATCATTTTGCCTAAATCAGAATTATATATTGGATAATAATAATAATTTAATCCTTCACAACCACTGGATGCGCAAAAATATGAACCATTAATACCAGCGAAACCACTATGCGTAAAAACATATTTACCCAGTGTTCTTGCTTGGCAATTGCTTTTACAGCTATCGCTATCGGCCGTATCGGTAATAATTTTTAGATTAGGATTATCTAAATCAATTTCAACAACATCAATGGTAAACGCTGTACCAGCTGTAGAAATTATTTTATGCTCGTATTTACTGTATTGATTTATAGATTCATCATAGCCGGGTTTATGCACTTTTGCTAAATTCTCCATAGTAATGCCAAGCCCTAATTCGCGCATTATGCGAAAAGCGTCGTTGGGTCTGCCTAAATAATATTTTTTCAAATCAAGCGGATTGATATACCATGCTTCACCGTTTTTTTCTATCTGAAGAACAATTTTACCCGCCAATCTGTCGGCCAGCTCTAAATCACCTTCAATTTCCATTCCTGCTTGGGTAATACGCTGAAAATTAACTTCAGATATTCCCAAACCAAGTTCGCGCATAACACGAAAAGCATCTGTCGGACGACCAAGATAATATCTATTATTATTTTCCGGATAGACATACCATGCTTCACCATTTCGCTCAACGTCTAATAATATTCTCCCGGATAACTTTTTACCCAA
>CAZKKV010000009.1:0-31696 GCA_964553705.1 uncultured Gammaproteobacteria bacterium | reverse complement strand
ATCTTATTTCTGAAAATGAATGGTTGACTATTGCCGAGAATATTATGCGAGTAGCCGAGAACGATATTGATACTGATGTTGACGGTATGCAATTAGCAACCTGCTCCTCTCCTTTACAAGGAGAGGCGGGGGTGAGGTTTGCCTTGACTAATGGCAATTCAATTTATGAATTCGTTGATGAGATTAGTGAATGGACAGATCGAATAATATCATCATCTGTTTTGCCTGAGCCTATTTTTGACGAGTGGCAGGAATACTATGCTGTAGATATAGGTGATTTTGATTTTGCCCCTCCATATTACTACGATTCATTAAACGGTATCGGTATGATAAAAACAGGAGATAATGGCAATAATTTACGAGGATTTACTAGAGGATATAATGGGATTTATTCTCTTGACTTAAGTAATTCACCGACTGCTACCACTTCTACGATTGGTTTTAGGTGCGCGAGATAGAGAGACTAGACGGAAAGTTTGTTATAATTATTGTTATTTTGGCAAATTTAGTCGTTGTTTGCAAAATTTGTAAACTGTTGTTATAATATGTTTAATTATAATAATTGTTAATAGCTTATTGACAAACAGGCGATAAGCTATTATTTTGACGTATGATAAAGAATTTTTTTAGATTTACTTTTGAGTTAATTAAGGTGGTTGTAATATCACTGGCGATAATAATGCCAATCAGGTATTTTTTGATACAACCCTTTTACGTCAAAGGCGCTTCAATGGAACCTAGTTTTTATGATCAGGAATATTTGATTATAGATGAAATAAGTTATCGTTTCTCTACTCCAGAGAGAGGTGATGTTATTGTTTTTAAATACCCGAGAGATCCGAAAGAATATTTTATTAAAAGAGTAATCGCTTTACCTGGAGAAAAAGTGCAAATTAAAAATGGTGAAATTTATATATATAACAGTCAGAGTCCGTTTGGCAGTAAACTTAGTGAAAATTATTTGGACTCGGAAACAAAAACTTATGGCTTGAGCGAAGAGATTATAGTTTTGGAAGATGGCGAGTATTATGTATTGGGCGACAATCGCAACTCATCAAAAGATTCCAGAAGTTTTGGTTCGGTAGATGATAGTTTTATTATTGGAAAAGTTTTACTGAGAGGATGGCCATTTGATAGAATTAGTTTGTTTCAAGTGCACGAGTATCAATTCTAATAAATATAATTAAGTAATTATGCCTAAGGTTATAAAAAATAGGAATAAAATAAATAAACAGGAGATTAAAATACCCAGAAGCAGAAAGTCAAAAAGTTTTTTTCGATTAAGAGGCATGAAGGATATTATGCCTGATGACTTTAAATATTGGGATTTAGTAAAAAAGAAAGCGGATGATTTGGCTAGCACCTATGGTTTTAAAAAAATTGATACTCCAATTATGGAGAATTTAGAATTATATGAGCGTTCAACAGGAAAAACTAGTGATATAGTCACCAAAGAAATGTATAACTTTGTTGATAAGGGCGGTAATAAAGTAGCGTTAAGACCGGAAGCAACACCAAGTTTAGTCAGAGCTTATATTGAGCATGGCATGATAAATCAGCCACAACCAGTTAATTTTTATTGGGTAGGACCGGTTTTTCGCCATGACAAACCACAGTCAGGACGTTTACGCCAATTTACTCAAATTAATTTAGAAAGCATTGGCGAGGCAAGCCCGGTGACAGATGCTCAAATGATAGCTGTTGCTTATAATTTTTTTAGGGAATTACAAATAGAAGTAATTATGCAGGTAAATAGCATTGGTTGTCCAGAATGCCGTAAAGAATATCATGAAAAATTATTGGAATACTACAAAGAGAGAGGAAGGCGGGCGAAACTATGTGGTGATTGTAAAAAAAGATTAATCAAAAATCCATTACGCTTGTTGGACTGCAAAGAAAAGAGTTGTTTGGAATTGGCTTCCGATGCACCTCAAATAATCGATAGCTTATGCAATGAATGCCGAGATCATTTTATTAAAGTTTTGGAATACCTAGATGAACTTGAGATCCCCTATAATTTGAATCCAAGATTAGTTAGGGGATTAGATTATTATACCAAAACTGTTTTTGAAGTTTGGCCAGTTGAATCAGGCGATGAGACAAGAGATGCTAGTCGGCAATTAGCTTTGGCTGCTGGTGGCAGATATGACGATTTAGTAGAATTTATGGGTGGTCAGCCGACGCCTGGTTGCGGTTTTGCAATTGGCATAGAGAGAGTAATTATCAAAATTAAAGAAAATAACATACCGATCAGAGATAATCACCGACTGGATTTATTTTTAGCCCAATTAGGCGAAGCAGCCAAAAGAAAAGCAATGGTATTTTTTGAAGAGTTAAGACGTGCTGGTTATAGTGTTAGACAGTCTTTTGTCAAGGATAGCCTAAAGGCCCAGCTTGAAATGGCTAATCGTTTGGGAGTAAAATATTGTTTAATACTGGGACAGAAAGAAATAATGGATGGTACAATAATTATACGCGACATGGAGTCTGGTAACCAGGAAATAGTTGATTACAAAAAAGTTGTTAGTGAAATTGAAAAGAGACTAACAGCTAGAAACGGTGAATAAATAATAAATAAAAAATTATAATCTAGAAAGGAAGGTGTAATTGTGACAGAATTTAAAAGAAAGAAAGGCGAAAGTTTTGAAAGCTTTTTGCGAAGATTTAATAAACGTTTGCAACAAAGTAAAAAATTACTCCAAGCCAGGCACAATAAATATTTACAGCCGAAAATAAATAAAAATAAGCAGAAGTTACGAGCCCTAGTTGGCCAAAAGCTTAGAAGCGAAAGGGAATATTTGAGAAAAATTGGTAAGTTAAAGGAAGAACCTAGAAAAAGATGGTAAAAACAAAACTATGGGATTATTTGAAAAAATAAATCAAAACTTGATAAGCGCAATAAAAGAAAAACAGCCAGACAAAGTTTCTACTCTGAGAATGTTAGTTGCGGCTTTGCGTAACAAGGAAATAGCTTTGAGAAAGGGCAGTGAAGTTGAATTATCCGAAGAGCAGGTGATAGAAGTGATAAGCAGTGAAATGAAAAAAAGGCGTGATTCAATTGAATCGTATGAGCAGGCAGGACGAGAAGATTTGGTTAACAAAGAAAAAGCTGAGCTAGAGATATTGTCCGTTTACATGCCGGCGCAGTTAAGTGATGAAGATTTGGAAAAAATTATAGAAGAAGTTGTTAATTCAGCAGGCGAGGTAACAATAAAAGACTTCGGTAAAATTATGGGGCAGGCAATGGCGAAAGTAAAAGGCAAGGCTGATGGGAATAAGGTTGGTGAGATAGTAAAAAAAGTTTTGGCAAGTAAATAATAATTATTGCACAAAAATATATATGTTTAGAATAAAGTTCTTGTATTAAGTATTGAAGAAACCACCAGTGTTAGAACTGGTGGTTTTTGTTTATCATTTTTTTCGTTTTTTAGAATATTTTTTTGCTCTTTTGTTGACATTTTTGCCCTCAGGGTCTAGCTCCTTCATTTTTTTAACTTTTCTAGAAAAGCATGTTGGATCTTCGTAAGTTGAAATGAGATCCTCTTCTTAAATATATTCTTTCATTGGTCTACCTCCTTTAAAAAAACAATTACATTTTAGGGATAAATTTTTTGATATTTTCTAATACATTGTATTTTTCCGATTGCTTGATTTTACTTTTTGCTCGTGAAGTTTTTACAAATTTTAGCCAGTCTTGGTTTGGTCCCTTTCTTTTCTTGTCAATTATAATTTCGACCATATCGCCATTGCGGAGTTCTTGATCTAGGGTGGCCATTTTGTCGTTAATCAACGCTCCAATAGCATGATTCCCAATATCAGTATGAACAGCAAAAGCAAAATCTATAGGTGTTGATTTTTCTGGCAGATCAAAGACATCGCTGTGTGGAGTAAAAACAAAAATTCGATCTTGAAAAACATCAAACGTTATTTGTTTTAAGAAATCGTGTGTATCTTTTGCGTCTTTTTGGATATTTAGAATTTCCTGTATCCAAGTTGGCTGTTTTTTAACTTCATGGGGATCGCCTGCTTTATTTTTGTAGTACCAATGAGCAGAAATTCCGAATTTAGCTTCATCGTCCATTTCCTTAGTTTTGATTTGAAATTCAACTGCTTTGTTGTCAGGACCAAATACAGTGGTATGCAGACTGCGATAGCCATTTGGTTTTGGCACAGCAATATAATCTTTGAAGCGACTGGTTTTTGGTCGCCAGATTGAATGGATAATACCCAGGACTTTATAGCAGTCAGCTATTGTTGGCACGACTATTCGCAAGGCAAATACATCATAAATTTCATCAAAATGTCGGTGTTTATCCTGCATTTTTCGCCAGATGCTGTAAAGATGCTTGAAGCGACTGGTTATTTCGTGTTCAATGTCTGAATCTTTTAGTTTGGTGCCTAAAATATTTTTTATTTTTTGGATAAACCTATTGTGCTCAAGTTTTTTTTCAACTTCGTATTTATATTCTAATTTTTTATATTCTTCTGGGTAAAGATGTTTAAAGCAGATGTCTTCCATTTGCCATTTCAAATGCCAGATACCGAGTAACCCAGCAATTGGAGCGTAAATTTCTAATGTTTCTCTAGCTATACGTAGACGTTTTTCTTGCGGTAGAGCATCTAATGTCCGTAAGTTGTGTAGACGATCGGCAAATTTAATCAAGATAACTCTTAAATCCTGAGCCATTGACAAAAACATTTTTTTCAAACTTTCTCTGTATCGTTCAATGCCACGATATTTGATTTTGCTTAATTTGGTTATGCCTTCGACTAAAACAGAAATTTCTTTACCAAAGTCTTTTTCTATATCTGCTAAAGTGTATTCAGTATCTTCTGGGACGTCATGCAATAGGCCAGCAATAGTTGTGTTTAAGTCGGCTTTCATGTTTACCAAAACAAACGCCGTGTGCAGACTGTGCTGGATATACGGTTCGCCGTTTTTTCTTTTTTGGTTTTGATGAGCTTTTTGGGCGAACTCGCAGGCAAGTTCCAACAAGGCAGTGTCAGTATCCGTATTATATTCCTTAAATTTGCTTACAATTCTATCTATAGTCATTGTGTTTGCCTCAAAAGTTTTAATTATGTTATAATAATATTATAAAATTGTGCAAAAGTCAAAAGAAAGGTTGACACAATATTTTAGTAAAACCATTTAATTTACATTTGTATAATTATAGAATTACCCCATGCCAAATAAGTATATTGTTAATAAAAAGAATATAAGAAAAGCCTTGTGTTTAACGGCTATGTTTATGGCTGTTTTTTTATTTTCTGTTCACATTGTATCAGCTGCCGAAATAGACGTTGGCTTGGAATATGCTGAGCAAACAGGCTTGGGGGATAATGACCCGAGAATAATCGTCGCTAATATTATCAGAATAGCTTTGGGCTTTTTGGGTATAATCGCTGTTGGGTTGATTGTTTACGCTGGTTGGCTTTGGATGTCTAGCGAGGGTAATGAAGAAAAAATTGAAAAAGCTAAAATGATTTTAAAAAATGCAATTATTGGTTTGATAATTGCTTTGTCTTCTTTTGCTATTGCCAGTTTTATTTTTAACAAGTTGTTAGACACGATGACCGATAATATTAATGTTGCTGGTGGTCCAGGTATTAGTGGCGGAGGCATTGCCGCTCTTGGTTCCGGCATTATAGAATCGCACTACCCGGCACGTAATCAGAAAGACTTGCCCCGAAATACAAAAATTGTCATCACATTCAAGGAGTCAATGAATGTCGCGACTATTATGAGTGATGAAGATATTAATGCTGATAATATAAAAATTTATAAAACCGTTGATGGTTCCACTGGCCCTTTTGTGGCCGAGGTTAGCGCATTTAAAACTGATGATGATAAAACGTTTGTTTTTAAACCAGATCAATATTTGGGTAGTTTTTCGGAAAAAATTTGGTATAGCGTAGCCCTGTCAAGTAATATCCAAAAAGCTAACGGAGAAGAAGCTTTCCCTGGCGCAATGGGCGAGATTGCTTATGACTGGTCTTTTGAGGTCGGAACATCTGTTGATACTACACCGCCCCAAGTAAAAAGTATAATTCCGCAACCAGCATCGACTGAGCCGAGAAACGTGATTATCCAAATTAATTTTAATGAAGCAGTAGATCCGACTGCAGCTAGCGGTTCTAGCGATAGTGGATTTAGCAATATAATAATTCAAAATGAAACAAACTCGAGTATAGTGGCTGGAAATTTTTACATTTCTAATCAATATAAAACAATTGAATTTTTAACTGAAGATAAATGCGGCGTGAATTCTTGCGGTGATACTATCTATTGTTTACCTGGAGATAAAAATTTGTCGACTCTAGTTAAGGCGGCTACTTTGATAGTTCTAGGCGAGGCTGCTTCGGCTTTTCCATACGAGGGCATAGTCGATATGGCGGATAATTCTTTGGATGGTAATAAAAACGACATAGCGCAGGGTCCTGAATCACAAAGCGGATTAGTAGCTTATGACGAAAATAGCCCCAGTCAAGACACACAAGGAGATGATTATACATGGATGTTTAGCACCAACAACGAGATAGATATAATAGCTCCAACAATAATTGGCATCAATCCATATATAGACGAGCTAAATGTGGATTTGAATATAAGTCCAGAAGCTAGTTTTGATAAATTAATGATGAGTCGAAGTTTAAACACGACTAGTATTACTATTGTTAGCGATCCTATTGGCCAGTTAAATTATTGGATAGAAAAAGACGACAATGTGATTAATAAGCAAACTACGGTAACCATTAACCACGATCAATTTAATGAAAATACAAGTTATTTACCGCAAATAAATTCTAACGTAAAGGATGTTTATCAAAATTGTTATAGCCCTTGTTCGGGGTTAGGAGTAACTGGCAACCCTTCGTGTTGTAATGGTCAGCCGAGTACAGGTGAAAGTTGCCAATAAATTTTTAAAACAATATCATGCCGCAAATTATTAAAACCGTATTAATCTTCATTTTTCTAGTGATTGTTTGTTGCATCTCGGCTCATTTTTCTTTGGCTGCAGATGATAGTTTGGGTTTAGAATATGGGGAAATGACTGGTTTGGGACAAGAGGATCCACGAATTATTATAGCCAATATTATTAGAATAGTTTTGGGGTTTTTGGGTATAGTCGCTGTTGGACTGATTGTTTATGCCGGCTGGCTTTGGATGAGCGCTGAGGGGAATTCAGAAAAAATTGATCAAGCGAAAAAAGTATTAATTGGCGCAGTTATCGGTTTAATAATCTGTTTGTCGGCTTTTGCCATTGCCAGTTTTATTTTATCAAAAATAATGGAAGCCACTAGTACGTCTCTTCCTGGCGGTGGATATCTTGACGACACGTCTTTTCCTGGCGGTGGATATTCGACTTTAACTCGTTGTGATGCCAATACTTTAACACCTGAATGTGATATTGATAGTGGTTTTTGCGATGAAAATGAGTATTGTGGTAATGACTGTTATTGTCACGAAAAGGGCGGATATGGCGATTCTTGCGATGGAGATCCTGTTACTTCCGAATGCGAGGTTTCTAGTGATATGTGCCAAGCCTATTTAGAATGTAAATCAGATCAGGATTGCGAATGTTTGGGCGCGCCGGTTATTGAGTGGATTAGTCCAGTTGATGTTGATAACACGCCTAATGGTGCGCCAGGAAATTTGATTACTGTGGGTGGTCGTTATTTTGGGGATTCGGTTGGCGAAGTAATTTTTGCTGGCAAGGACACTGATAATGATGGTGAATTATTTGGCGACGCTGATGACCAGATAGCTTCCTTCCCCAATGAAGTTAATGCTAATTGTATTAACTACTGGCAAGATAATCAAATAATTGTAATTGTGCCTGATGAAGCTGTTGACGGTCCGATTAAAGTTGTCCGAACAGACAGTGAAAGCGATACGACTATTGATAGTCGAGGTCCGGTAATTAACGATTTTGATGTTAACAATATGGTTCGCCCAGGTCTTTGTTTAGTAGAGCCTGAGAAAGGATATTATGGTGACGTTTTTGCGTTAGAAGGGATTTCTTTTGCTGGTTCAGAAAAACAAGTGCTATTTGGCAATGAAGCAAATAATATAAAGGCTGATAGTATTTCCAATTGGGCTGACATGTCAGTTGAGGCTGTTGTGCCAAATATTAATTCTGGCGACAATTCGATCTTTGTTAATATTGATGAAAAAAATTCTAACAGTTTATTTTTTGAAGTTTTGTATGACTCTGCGGATAATCCAAAGATAGATTATATTAATCCTGAAAAAGGACCGATTGGTCAGTATGTTACTATTTATGGCAGTAATTTTAAAAATTATTATACTGATTCCAGTTTAGTTCAATTTTATTTACCAGCAGATCCAGATAATTTGATTTATGCGGATATAGATTTTGTTGAGGAATGTTTAGAAAAATTTTGGCAGGATACTTATATTATAGTTAAGGTGCCAAAGGTTGATTTGGGCGACTACAAAGTTATAGTAACAAACAAAGATGGTCGTGTTAGCGAACCAGCTGATTTTACAGTGACTAATGGAGATCCAGGTCCAGGAACATGTTTATTGGATCCGCACAATGGTCCAGTCGGTCAGGCGGTTAGTGTTTATGGCGATAATTTTGGCGATAATCAAGATGACGGTAAGACGGTTTTTTATAATGAAATTAGCGATACTTTTATTAGTAGTTGGACTAGCCAAAAGATAGAAACTCAGGTGCCAACAGAAGCTCAAACTGGTTCGTTTAAAGTAGTAAAAGATGGTAATAACAGCAATACTTTACAATTTACAGTTGGCACTTGTTCATCTTCTGATCAATGTTATTTAGGCGAAGAGTGTTGTAGCTCAGATACTTATTGGGCTGGTATTTGTCGCGATGAAGGAGAATGCTCAAAAGAGGCGGTTTCTGAATGTGTTTTTGGTTGGACTTTTTCAACTGCGGCTGATAGTAATATTTTAAATTGTAGCGGTTATAATACAGTTGAAGCCTGTATCTCGACTGATATGTGTCCGAATTCTCCAGGTCAATGTCAGACGCGAAGCGAGGCATCAGCTGGCGAGTGTGGAGATGATTATTGTAATAATAATTATGTTGAATGTGATAATAATTGTGTTTATGACGGCAGTATAAATCAATGTAAACTCGATAATCAGAGTTGTGATGAATTCAATAGTAGCTTGATATTGAGTTATAAAGCTGAGTGTCGCCTAGTTGATAACCAAGTAATTTGGCAAATTGATTCAAACGAAATTTCTTGTCCAATCGGTTCATTTTTAGATACTAATAATTGGTGCAGTGTGGGAGTATTAGGCGTTCCAGAAGAATGCAGTTTATGCGAGAATGATTTTGAATGTCAAGAGAGTCAATGTGTTATAGATAACCAGATTTGCCCTGACAATTCCACTTGCGATAATAATGAATGTGTATTGGATAATTCTGTTTGCGAATGTTGCTGTCGAGTTGGTTATGACGCTCAAGATTGTTGTGCTGGACTGACTTGTAACCCAGGGAATTGTGGTCCAGGTGCGCCTGATTATGGATTATGTACTGGTTGCAGAGTTATTATTGATGGACAGGTTAATCAGGTTGTTAGTGATCAAGCGTGCAATTGCTATGGTCAGCCAAGTAGATATTGTGAAGTAAACGATTCTGATTATCCGTTAGGCGTTTGTGAGGATCAAGTTGGACAGGGAGAATCTTGTGATGCCGATTCCTCTTTGGCTAGTTGTCAAGTAAATAATAGTATGTGTCAGACAGGTTTGTATTGTGAACAAGATAGTTGTACTTGCCAAGTTGGCGGTAGTTTTGGCGATTCTTGCGATGGTGATTTAGGTCAGTCAGATTGTCAAATTAATAATAGTATGTGTCAGACAGGTTTGTATTGTGAACAAGATAGTTGTACTTGCCAAGTTGGCGGTGGAGGATCTGGTGATTTGTGCGAGAATGAAAGCGTACCAGCTTGTTCAATTGGTGAATCAAGTTGTTTAGATAGTCTAGAATGTTTAAATAATGACAGCGATGATTGTCGTTGTTGTTGTAATCCAGCAGACGATCAGTGTTCTGCGCCCTTGGAGTGTTGGGCGAATCAAACTCCTTGCGAGGGTCCAAGTAGAGGATTATGTTGCGGTTGTTCATCTGACAGCCAGTGTAGCGGTGGAATCGATGGATGTGGTAACGACAGTTGTTGTCGCGCTAGACCTGAGATTACTCAAGTAAATCCAGCTGATAATGCAGTTGATGTTTGCAAAAATATTTTAATCAGCGCTACGTTTGATCAAGAAATGGATATTGCCAGTTTTGCCGAAAATTTTATAGTCGCTGGAGATTATGGCGAAAATCAATGTCCGTCCGGAACTAATTTTTTAGCTAGTGAGAATAAAATAAAAAATAAATTTATTGCTAAAATAGTACAGATTTTAAAACCAGTTTTTGGCGAAAGACTAGTCGTCTTAGCAAGTGAGAATCATAATTATTGCGCTATAGATGGCAAGGTTGATGGCTACAATAATCAAGACGGATTGGGAGTAATAACTTTTGCTCCAGACAATATTCTTGATACAGATATTTTGTATTACGCTATAGTTAGCGGTGATAATAATATAACTGATAGCTTAGTAAGCGGCGTGTCAAACACTCATGGCATTGGTATGTTTGGACAAGATAACGATAGCTTTAATGCTAAACAATTTATTAATTCTGAGATTTGGTCGTTTACTGTCGGACAAGATATCTGTCAATTAGACTATATTACCGTTGATCCGGCTAGTTATTTATTCCAAACAGCTTACAATAATCCAGTTGATGATGATTTAAATTCGGCTGAATATGATACCGAAAAAGATGGTGATAAAGTTTTTTATGCCCAAGCATTAACTTCATCCGGAGAGGCGATTGTTTCTTTTTCAGGTATATATAGCTGGGATTGGGATTGGCAAATTGACAATACAGCGGTGGTGGATTTTGCCGATGGTAATCAAGAAGCAAATAGTAGTCACCAGATAATCTTGGCTCAAAATCAGCAGGATGCGAAAACAACGATTTATGCCAAAGCAACTGTTAACGAAGATATTATCCTTAACCCTTCTACTGTCGGACAGGAAGAAACAGGAGAAGCAGAGATTTATGTGTTTATGTGCGCTAATCCTTGGCCACCAACCAGTATAACAAATTATTGGACTCCGTGGCAAGACAATGCAAGTAATTGTAGCCCAGGATTAGAGGGAACAGGATGTATTGATAATAATTTTGAACTATATTATTGTCGAGATGCTGGTGATATTGGCACAGCTGATGATTTACCAGCAATTTTAAATGATACGATAGTTAGAGGTTATTCAGATAGCTTAAATTTATTAAAAGAATATTATTTTTTAAGAGAAGATATGCCTTTGACTACTGTAATAACCGTTAGCGATCAGCAAACCGGCGGAAAGGTGGCTGTCTCTTGGTTGTCAGTGTCTGGAGCTGCTGGATACAAATTG
The DNA here is from genome assembly GCA_964553705.1 of uncultured Gammaproteobacteria bacterium. Lineage (GTDB taxonomy): Bacteria > Patescibacteriota > Patescibacteriia > Patescibacteriales > GWC2-42-12 > CAYXNZ01. The sequence continues at coordinate 20,229 of CAZKKV010000009.1, read as the reverse complement.
TATTACGGAAAAACATCGGGTAGCTATGATAATTTTTTAGATGTTGAAAATGTAACTTCAAAAATAATTTCTGGACTGACAAACGGACAAATTTATTATTTTACGGTTACGGCTTATTATAGCACTAAGGCAGAGAGTGAATATTCGAACGAAGCAAGTGTTACGCCTACAGATTCTACATCACCTTCAGCAATTACCAACCTAGATGGTTCAGCAGGTGATTCTATGGTAAGTTTAAATTGGTCAGAGAAAGAAGACGCAGTAACATATAAAATATATTATGGTACAGCCTCTGGCTTATATGGCGATATCACAGAGATTGATTCTACTGATAGTTGTGAAAACTATAATTGTGATTATTCTCTTGAAGATTTAGTGAATACTACTGATTATTACATCACTATTACTGCTTTAGATGTATATGAAAATGAAAGTAGTAAGTCTAATGAAATAAATTTGACGCCGATTAGCAATTAATATAATAAATAATAATTTAAATACTATGTTTGATAATCTAAATAACCAAAATAATGCAGGCGACAACAGTCAATCTGAGGCAAATTCTATTGATACGTCGAAGCAATTTAATAAACCACCTGTTCCGGCGGAGGATATTTTTGCTGACGTAGACAAAAATAATAAACCAAAAGTTTTTCAACCAAAAGTAGCTGATAATTTACCGCCGCAAGATGAAGTTAATCAATCAGCCAGAAAAGAAAGCAAAAAATTTTTGTATATATTCCTTGGATTATTGTCTGTAGCTTTATTGTTAATAGCTGGTTTTTTCGTTTTTAATTTTTTCGCTGACAAAAGCATAGATCAATCAATCACTGAACAATCTCTGATAGATTTGCAAGAAGAAGCCCTAGAGATTGAAACTAAACAAAATACCGCTACAAATAATACCGAAATTATTGAGTCTGATATTATTGATCAGCCGCTTGATACCGATCAGGACGGGTTGACTGATGCCGAAGAAAAAATAGCTGGATCAAGTAGCAGTAAAGTAGACACAGATGGAGATGGACTTTTTGACAGAGAAGAGGTTAAGGTTTATTTGACCGATCCAAACAATCCTGATTCCGATGGAGACGGCTATTTAGACGGTGATGAAGTGAGAGATGGCTATAATCCGAAAGGACAGGGAAAATTATATGAATTAAAGTAATTTGTTGTTTTATTGTTATGAATTTATTTTTTAAAAAAAATACAAAAAAAGAAGACGAAGTCACGCCAGAGAAGCAAGCGGAAGAGCAGACGACAAATGAAGACATAGAGATTTATTCAATGCCGGAAAAATATCGAACTGAACACGTAAAAGTCGGTAAAGCAAAGATAACTGGAATAATCATTCTAGTCTTCGGGGTAGTAGTCTTACTTATAATGTCGGTGGCTATGTATTATATTTTGTTTGCGGGAAGCGACGAGGAAAAACAAAGCACCGTAAGTCAAAGTTTAAATGTTGAAAAAGAACAAAAAACAGCAGTTGGAAATTCAGAAAACGACACCAAACAAGAATCTTTAGATAAAAATAGCCGTGACAAAAAAGAAGCGTCGACTGAAATTTTGCCAAACCAGTTAAATTCAAAAGAAAAGGTAGCCACCTCAAGTAAAGAAGATATTGATAATCAGGAGAGCTTAATGCATTCAGCGATTGGCGGTATAGATAGTGATAGTGACGGCTTGACTGATAGTGAGGAGCAACTATTGGGCACAGATTTAAGTAAAGCTGATAGTGATAATGATGGATATGACGATTTAGTAGAATTGAAAAATTTTTATAATCCTGCTGGCGCTGGTAGATTAATAGAAAATTTGAATATCAGAGAAATCAAAAATACTAATTATAATTACGTCGTTTATTATCCAGCTGAATGGGTAAAAAAAAATAGCGATAATTATGAGTCGGTTCTTTTTACAGCTTCGGATAATCATTTTGTGCAAATAATAGCGCAACAGAATTATTCTGACCAGACCATCAACGATTGGTACAGAGAACAGTTTGATTTAACAGAAATTGAGACTAGTCTTTTTGTCATAGGTAGTAACTGGACAGGTTTAACGAGTCTTGATGGGTTAACCGTTTATTTAAGCGAAGAAAATAAAAAAAATATTTTTGCTCTAACTTACAATATCGGTTCTAGCGATATATTGGAATATAAAAATATTTTTGATGTTATGGTAAAGTCTTTTAAATTTATTGATTAGATGTTAGTTGAAATAAACAACAAAACTAAATCAAAAATTAACCTTAAATTAATAGAGCAAGTAGTAAAAAAGTTTTTGTCGCATTATAATTTAATAAACAAAGAGGTTTCGATTGCTTTTGTTGGCGACAGGGTAATCAAAAATTTAAATAAGAAATATCGACAAATTGATAAAATTACCGATATATTATCTTTTTCTGGCGACAATGATTTTTTGGGCGAGATTATTATAAATTATAATCAGATTAAGAAACAAGCAAAAAAAAATAAAAAAACCGTTAAGCAAGAATTAATCTTTGTTTTAATCCATGGTCTATTACATCTGATAGGATACGATGATCAAACCGAAAAAGATAGAAAGAATATGATGAATTTCGGAGAGCAATTTATAAAAAATAATTTAAGATAAATGATTAAAATAAAAAGATTAGCCAAGAGTTTTTTGTATGCCGTTCGAGGGTTATCTAAAACATTCAAGGAGGAACAAAATTTTAAAATTCATACTTTTATAGCTGTAGTCGTAATTTTAATCGGTTGGTATGTAGGCATCAGTCGATATGAATGGATTTTCTTAGTTTTGATTATTGGACTGGTTATGTTAATGGAGATTGCTAACAGTGCCGTAGAAAGAATTGCTGACGTTTTAAAACCGCGAATAAATAGCTATGTCAAAGAAATCAAAGACATAACGGCAGCTGGGGTATTAGTTGCTTCCGTGATAGCTGTCATTGTTGGTTTGATTATCTTTATGCCCTATGCATTTGGCAGTCATATAAATTTTTAGTATAATATAAATTAACTGAACAATTATTTTGAACGAGTTAAAATTTATGAAAGAAAATATTATAGCTGGACTTGATATTGGTTCGACAGCAATTAGACTAGTCGTTGGACAAAAAGTATCATCCGATTCTGGTGAAAATTTACAAATTTTGGGAGCAGTATCTGTTCCAGCAGAAGGAATAAACAGGGGCGTAGTCAATAGTATTGACGACGCTACTTCGGCGATATCTTCTTGTCTGGAAAAAGCAGAACGGCTAATCGGCGTGGAAGTGAAGAGTGTTTGGGTCGGTGTTAATGGGCATAATTTAAAATGTGAAAGTAGTCGAGGCGTAGTCGCTGTTGCTAGAAGTGATAATGAGATTACTGAAGACGACATTGAAAGGGCAGTTGAAGCTGCTCAAGCCTTGTCTGTTCCGCCTAATTACGAAATTTTGCATGTTATCCCAGTAAAATTTACGGTTGATAATCAAGAAGACATAAATGATCCAACGGGTATGACTGGCGTACGACTTGAAGTCGAAACGTTAATCATCCAAGGGTTGTCCAGTCAAATAAAAAACTTAACCAAAGCTATATATCGTACAGGGCTAGAAATAGAAGACTTGGTGCTATCGCCATTGGCTGCCGCTGAAGCGGTAATTACCAGAAAACAAAAAGAATTAGGCTCAGCTTTGATTAATATTGGTTCTTCAACGACCAGTTTGGCAGTTTTTGAGGAAGGTGAATTGCTATATGCCGCTATTATACCTATTGGCTCTGAACACATAACAGCAGACGTGGCAATCGGTTTAAGATGTCCGATTAATTTGGCTGACAGAGTGAAGCTTGATTACGGTAGTGCTAAACCTGATCAATTCAGTAAAAAAGACGAAGTAGATGTAGGTGAGCTTGTAGCCGAAGAAGACCTAGGAGATGGGGGAATGATAATTTCAAAAAAATATGTGGCTGAGATAATAGAGGCAAGAGTGGAAGAAATTTTTGAAAAAATTGATGAAGAATTAAAAAAGATTGATAGATCTGGCATGTTGCCGGCCGGAGCATTTTTGATCGGCGGCGGTTCCAAACTCAGAGATTTAGTTGATATCGCTAAAAATAAATTAAGGTTGCCAGCTTGTTTGGGTACTAACAAAGTATTGCCATTAGCAATTGACAAAGTAAATGATCAGAGTTATTTGACTGCCTTAGGCTTGGTTGTTTGGGGCAACCAGTTGACCAACAAAGAAAAACCCAACAGAGCCTTGGGCAAGATTAGCGAAGCAGTTTTTGGCAATATAGGAAAAAAGATATCAGAGGCATTTAAGAATCTAATTCCATAAAAATTGCTGTATAAAAAAAGTGTTCAGTCTAATTTTTTACACACTTGATAAAATCAGTTGATTATTATAAGATATATTATATAGATATATTATTTAAACAATCAATATTTATAAAAATATGGCAGAAGTAAAACCAACAGCAGAAACCTTTGCTAAAATTAAAGTGGTTGGCGTTGGTGGCTCTGGTGGCAGCGTGGTTGATAGAATGATTGGTAGTGGTATCAAAGGGGTTGAGTTCATAGCGGTGAATACCGATGTCCAGGCACTACATCACAATAAGGCTAGTAAAAAACTACATATCGGCAAGAGTATTACTAGGGGCTTGGGAGCAGGAATGAATCCAGAACTGGGTAGGCAATCAGCCGAAGAATCAAGAAATGAAATTAGAGATTTCTTAAAAGATGCAGACATGGTTTTTATAACATGCGGTTTAGGCGGTGGCACTGGTACTGGTGGGTCACCAATTGTGGCTGAAATCGCTCGAGATCTTGGTGCTTTAACCGTGGCAGTGGTGACTAAGCCTTTTTCATTTGAAGGAGCACAAAGAAAAAATATTGCTGAGAGAGGATTATCTGAATTGGCTGATAAAGTGGATACAATAATTACTATTCCAAATGATAAGCTATTGCAAGTGATAGATAAAAAAACTTCATTACTTGATGCGTTTATTGTAGCCGACGAAGTTTTGCGTCAGGGCGTTCAGGGAATTTCAGAATTGATTACTATCCCTGGATTGATAAATGTTGACTTTGCCGATGTTAAGGCGGTTATGGCTAATGCCGGTAGCGCTTTGATGGGTATCGGACAGGCTAGTGGAGAAAACAAAGCAATTGAGGCGGCCAAGGCGGCTATCAATTCACCATTATTAGAAATGTCAATTGAAGGCGCCAAGGGAATACTTTTAACAATAGTCGGTGGTCCGAATTTAACTATGCATGAAGTAAATGAAGCCGCTAAAGTAGTTACTTCGTCATCTGATGAAGATGCTAAAATAATTTTTGGTGCGGTAATTGACGAAAAATATAAGGACGAAATAAAGATTACAGTCGTAGCAACTGGTTTTGACGGAAGAAAAATAGGCGTTAGTGAAGCAGTCGGCGGAGACAAGCACTACACACCCAATGCTTTTATTGCTGAGGAAGAAAAGGAAGATAAAAAAGAAAAAAAGAAATCAAAAATTTCCCCGCTTAAGGCAGCTCAAGCAGAACCAGCACAGTCAAAAGACATGAATTACAAAGATGATGATGATGAGTTAGGAATCCCAGCATTTATTCGAAGAAAGATGATGTAATTTATTCAAAATAGACATATTAAAAAGAATCTCTCGTGAGATTCTTTTTTGATTCCCTAAAAAATGAGAAATCACCAGTTTATCCACAGGAGTTTTTTATAAAAAATAAATAATATTTATCAAAAAGATAATTTAAGAAAAAAAGAGACTAATTTTAGATAATTATTAGACTATTGATCCAATCAATGGTTTATGCTATCATATAAATAGATACAAGATGTAGTGGTTGGAGATGGACAACTAGCACTAAATGTAGTTTAATAGATTTTTATAAGATACCTAGAGAACCTTAAATAAGGGGAAAAACAAGAACAAGCCCCAGAAGAAAGAATTAGGTGTTTTTTATTTGACGTATAAATATGAAATGTCCAATTTGTTATTATACAGACACAAAAGTTGTTGACTCTAGAGTTGCTTCAGATGGTCTATCAATTAGACGAAGAAGAGAATGTTTGAAGTGTGGATTTCGTTTTTCAACGTATGAAGAAATGGAAATTCTTGATTTAACTATTGTCAAAAGAGATGGTCAAAAAGAATCGTACAGTAGAGAGAAATTAATTAAAGGATTAAACAAAGCACTTGAGAAAAGATCGATTACCGAAGATAGATTTAAAAAGCTGACACATTCGATTGAAAGAGATATGCAAATTTTACGAAAAAGCGAGATAACGTCTAATCAGGTTGGGCAGATTGTCATGAAGTATTTAAAAAAATTTGATCAGGTAGCATATATACGTTTCGCTAGCGTTTATGAATCTTTTAAAGATGCCCAAACATTTAGGCGAGAGCTAAATAAGCTTTTGAGTGGAAAGAAATCGTCGTCATCTTCAAAAATTAAAAAATAAAATTTTATACCCATGCAGAATATCATTAGTCAAATTAGAAAAAGATCTGGCGAAATAGCAGATTTTAATCAAGAGAAAATAACTAAGGCGATTTTTAACGCAACAGAAGCTATTGGGAAGCCAGATAGAGAGTTAGCTCGTAAATTAAGCGAGCAGGCAATTGAATTGCTAGGCGAAAAATTTCATTCTAGAAGTATTCCGGCAGTTGAAGAAATCCAAGACATAGTTGAGGAAATATTAATTAGGAATAAGCAAATAAAGGCTGCTAAGTCATATATTCTGTATCGTGACCAAAGAGCACGTTTGCGTGAAATGGCTTCAATGATAAATTCGGATGAATTGATGGATGGGTACCTCAATAAAGTGGACTGGAGAATCAAGGAAAATTCTAATATGAGTTTCAGTTTGCAAGGGCTTAACAATCATATTTCTTCTGCTATATCTTCTAACTATTGGTTAAACAAAGTATACACAACGAACATAAGAGAGGCGCATAAAAATGGCGATATGCATATCCATGACCTCCAGTTATTAGCAGCTTATTGTGCTGGTTGGGATTTAAAAGATTTATTAATTCAAGGCTTTGGCGGAGTTTTGGGTAAAGTAGAATCTAGACCGCCGAAACATTTACGAACAGCTTTAGGACAGATTATTAATTTTTTCTATACATTACAGGGTGAAGTAGCTGGGGCAGAAGCATTTTCAAATTTTGATACTTATTTAGCTCCTTTTATTAGACATGATAATTTAAACTACAAAGAGGTTAAACAAGCACTACAAGAATTTCTATTTAATATTAATGTGCCGACTAGAGTTGGTTTCCAAACGCCTTTTACTAACATAACTATGGATTTAGTACCCGGTAAGACCGTTGGTGAAGAAAATGTAATTATTGGCGGAGAAATTCAGAAAGAAAAGTATAAAGATTTTCAAAACGAAATGGACATGATAAATTTGGCTTTTGCCGAATTAATGATGGAAGGCGATGCTAAAGGTAGAGTTTTTACTTTTCCAATTCCGACTTATAATATTACCAAAAATTTTGATTGGGATTCGTCGGTAGCCACGAAAGTCTTTGAAATGACCGCTAAATATGGCATACCTTATTTTTCAAATTTTATAAACAGTGATATGGACCCAGATGATGCTAGAAGTATGTGCTGTCGTCTAAGGCTTGATAACAGGGAACTGAAAAAAAGAGGTGGAGGTTTGTTTGCCGCCAATCCATTAACTGGGTCAGTTGGAGTAGTTACGGTTAATTTGCCCAGAACCGGTTATTTGTCAAAAACAAAAGAAGAGTTTTTTGAAAGATTAGATAGCTTAATGCAGGTTGCTTACGAGAGCCTGGAAATAAAACGAAAAGTTTTGGAAGATTTAACAGACAAAGGGCTTTATCCTTATGCCAATCATTATTTAGTAGACATCAAGAAGAGATTTGGTTCTTATTGGAAAAACCATTTTTCTACTATTGGTTTAATTGGCATGAACGAAGCTGTGTTAAATTTTGAGCCTGTTAGACAAAATATTGCTACTTCAGAAGGCAAAAAGTTTGCTTTAGAAGTGATGGATCATATGCGAGATAAAGTTTTGGAATTTCAAGGTAGAAGCAATAACCTTTATAATCTAGAAGCAACTCCTGCTGAAGGTGTCACTAGGAGGCTATCATCGTTAGACAAAGAAAAATATCCCGACATAATCGTAGCCAACGACGAAGCAGTGAAGAACGGTCAAGCTTCTCCGTACTATACCAATTCCAGTCAACTACCGGTTAATTTAACAGATGATTTATTTGAAGCTCTAGATTTGCAAGATGACATACAAGTAAAATATACTGGCGGAACGGTTTTTCATTCGTTTGTTGGTGAAGCTATGCCTTCTGCCGAATCTGTAAAAAAATTAGTCAAAACGATTTCAACAAAATATCGCTTACCTTATTTTACTATTACGCCGACTTTTTCAATTTGTCCTAAGCATGGCTATATTCCGGGAGAACATTTTTTCTGCCCGAAATGCGACGGAGAAATTGGTTATGTTACCAAGGATCAAGTGCGACAAGAAATAGAACAAGCCTTATCATAGTTTATAAATAAAAATAAAAACTGCTCTTAGGTAAATTACTATGAGTAGATCAAGGAGAAAAAATATGAGTCCAATCGAAACAAAAAGACAGCCATGCGAAGTTTATTCGAGAGTGACTGGTTATTTAAGACCGGTCCAGCAATGGAACGACGGAAAACGCGCGGAATTTTTTAATCGTAAAAATTTCAAAATTAGTTATAAGGATTAATTATAAAGAGATAGTTGGGATGTATTAGGCGTGGAAACCTTTGTTTTCTAGTAATCCTAATAATCTCGACAATTTCATGATTGTAGGTGGTTTACAAAAAATAAGTTTGTTGGATTATCCAGGTTATATCTCAGCTATAATTTTTACTCAAGGATGCAATTTTAGATGTCCTTTTTGTTATAACCCTATGCTTGTCGAGCCTGCCGGTTCTGGCAAGTCAAAATATTTAGAAAAGATTAAGCAAAAAGATTACCCGACTATTGAGGAGGATAATCTTTTTGCTTTTTTGAAAAAAAGACAGGGGAAATTAGACGCAGTGGTTATAACTGGCGGGGAACCGACAATTCATCGTGATTTACCAAATTTTTTAAATAAAATAAAAAAACTAGATTATAAAATTAAATTAGATACCAACGGTACAAATCCGTTATTATTACAGCAATTAATAAAAAAGAAGTTGGTTGATTATATCGCTATGGATATTAAATCCTCTTTTGATAATTATCACAAAGCAGCTGGCGTTAAAACTGATTTGGTAAAAATAGCAAAAAGCGTTAAAATAATAAAAGAAAGCAAACTGTCATATGAATTTAGAACAACCTTAGTTCCAATGGTAGTTAAGAAAGAAAACATAAAAAAAATTAGTGAGTTATTAATTGGAGTAAAGATATGGTATTTGCAAAGAATGCAAACAAATACTGATTTGTTGGATAAAAGAATAAAAGAGATAAGGCCATATGTGGAAAAAGAGATGGAAGAATTATTAAAAATAGCAAAAATAAATGTAAAAAATTGTTTTTTAAGATAATTAATAATTAAAAATATTTTAACAATATGGAAGAAAAAATATTAGAGCTTCTTAAAAAAAATTTGGAGCTAAATAAAGAGATTTATAAAATAGTAAAAGGTATTCGTCATTATGTTTTTTGGCAGAGAGTTTGGGGTGCCATTAAGTTAATTTTGATTTTAACACCAATTATAGTTGGTGCAATTTATTTACCTAAGTTTTTTTCAGAATTAAGTGAAAGGTATAGTAATTTATTGAATTTTAGCGCTAATCCAATTGAAAGTTTGATAAATAATAGTGCCAGTAACCTTGATTTAAATTCCATAGATTTGAAAAGTTTATCACCTGAATTAAAAAGTTTAATTAAATAGTCAGTGGCGTTTTAAGAATACAAAATAATCTAAATGGAAAATTTAATTAAACTAATAGAAGAATTACGTGAACGGGTTATAAAGACCGGAGAATTTTTGGATATTGATGGCAAAAAATTAAGAATAAAAGAATTGCAGATCAAAGTTAATAAGCCTGATTTTTGGCAGAACCAAGAAGTGGCGGTGGCTGTAAATAGGGAAATTGAAGATTCGCAGACAGATGTTGACGATTGGGGAATTTTATATAATGATATTAAGGAATTGGAGGAGCTAACAGCAGTGGCGATTAAGGATAAAGATGATAGTTTTAGTCATGATGCGGACAAGAAATACAAAGAGCTTTTTAAAAAATTTGAAAAATTAGAATTTTATATTTTGTTTTCCGGCAAGTATGACCAAAATAATGCTATACTGTCTATTCACGCCGGTACGGGTGGAGTAGATGCGCAGGATTGGGCACAGATACTTGAGCGGATGTTTTTGCGATTTGTTGAAAAAAAGGGTTGGCGAGCAGAAATTCTAGACAGGACAGTCGGCAATGAAGCTGGCATCAAGAGCGTTAGTGTGAGAATTGTTGGCCGATGGGCTTATGGTTATTTACGAAGTGAATCAGGCGTTCATCGCTTAGTTAGGATTTCACCGTTTGATGCCGAGGCTATGCGTCACACCTCGTTTACCTTAGTAGAGGTTATTCCTGAATTGCCGGAGGCCGAAGATATTGAAATAAAAGAAAGTGAATTGCGAATTGATGTTTTTCGCTCGTCTGGACCGGGTGGACAAGGAGTCAATACTACCGACTCAGCCGTACGTATATCACATCAGCCGACTGGTATCGTCGTTACTTGCCAAAATGAAAGATCTCAACATCAAAACAAAGAAACAGCTCTAAAAATTCTGAAATCAAAACTTTTTAAATTGCAGGAAGAGGCAAAGGGAAAAGAAGAACTAAAAATGCGTGGTGAGGCGCAAAAAGCTGAGTGGGGTAAACAAATTCGTTCTTATGTTATGCAACCTTATAAAATGGTCAAAGATCACAGAACTAATCATGAGACACAAGATATTGATCGGGTATTAGACGGGGATTTAGAGAAATTTATGGAAGCATATTTAAAAAATAAAGTAATATAATATAATAAAGTTCATTTAAATGGGCAAAAAAGGGAGGTGTGGTAATGAGAAATACAGGAGGAGGGTCTAGAAAAACAAATCCACTCGGTTTTAGTCTTCATAAGTTGGCAATTTTTGATAGAAGAGAAGGGAGACGTCCTAGGTCTTCAATTTTGACCTTTTGCGCCTTAACGAAAATATTCGACCCCGGTTTTTTAAAAACAACAGGATGGATAGCAGATGAATTGTTTAGAGATAAACAAAAAGGGAGTATTCTGCATTCTTGTGAAGTTTATGGTGTATGAAGTTGTGATATTTCTTGCTGTAAATAAACCAAAAAATAAAAAAAATAGGGAACATTCGTTCCCTATTTATTTTTTATTATGATTTTAACTAAATCTAAAATATTTTTAATTTGTTGTTTGTTTTTTATTTTTGGCATCGTTGTTGTCGCTTATTGCTCGTTTAATATATTTTATAACGACTTGATATGGTTTAGCTTGGTGATCGGTTGTTTAGTTGTTTTAATTTTGTTTTGGCAAAAAAAGTTTATTAGAATTTTAGTCTTGTGCGGGTTGTTTTTGTTTTTTGGTATCTGGCGTTATAGCGTTAGCTTACCAGCAGATAGTCCTAATAAGATTTGGCATTACAACGACCAGCTAGTAACAATTATTGGTGTAATAGTAGATGAACCGGATGTCAGGAGCACTAATCAAAAATTAACTATTGAAGTTCGTGAATTAAAAATTTCAAACAAAGAAGAAGTATTTCATGATGTGTCGGGAAAGATTTTGGCAACAGCAGGTCTATATCCGCAATATAATTATGGCGACAGACTAGAGTTGAGCTGTGAATTAAAAACGCCAGAGAAATTCAATAGTTTTGCCTATGACCGATATCTAGCGCGTTATGATATTTATTCTGTTTGTTATTATCCAAGAATTGACGTATTGGATAATAGTAAAGGTGATTGGTTTTATGAAAGAATTTTTTATTTCAAAAATAAACTAGGAGAAGTAATCAATTTTAATTTATCTGAGACGGAAAGTAGCTTAATCAAAGCAATGGTTCTGGGAGACAAATCAGGTTTGCCAGATAAATTGCGGGTAAATTTTTCTCAGGTGGGCTTGAGTCATATCGTGGCAATTTCCGGTATGCATATAAGTATTTTGGCTGCTTTATTTATGGGTCTATTGCTGGTTTTTGGTTTGGCGAGAAGAAAAGCAGTTTGGCTGGCTGGCTTGTTTTTGGTTTTTTACATTACGTTAATCGGATTGCCAGCTTCGGCGATGCGAGCTGGTTTAATGGGGTTTTTGGTTCTTTGGGCGTTAAATCTTGGCAGATTAAATAAAATTAGTAACACTCTTGTTTTAACAGGATCAGTTCTGCTTTTGATTAATCCCAGGCTACTACGAGACGACATCGGTTTTCAATTGTCTTTTTTGGCGGTTTTGGGCATTGTTTATTGTTACCCGATTTTAGACAACTGGTTTGACAGGATTAAAATACCAAAATTAAAAGGCGTACGTGATATTTTTAATATTACTTTGGCGGCACAGATTTTTACTTTACCGATTATTGCTTATAATTTTTCCACGGTTTCTTTAATTGCGCCTCTGGCTAATCTATTAGTTCTTTGGTCATTGCCGTTTTTGATGGTATCGGCTCTGGTGGCTATCGGTTTGAGTTTGGTTATTCCTAGCTTGTCTTTACCGTTTTTTTTGCCAGTTTATTTATTGGCTAAATATATTATCTTAATTGCTAATTGGCTGGTTAAAATACCGTATGCTTATTTGGAGGTTGATTATTTATGGTTAGGTTGGATTTTTGTTTATTATGCTTTGATTATTTGGGGAGTTGTGAGAATCAAGAAGGAAGTGAAATAAATTTTTCCTTGACATTTATGATAAATATGTTAGTTTTATTTATTAAGATTTTAGAAAATATTGTTCTTTAACAAAGAAGGATGTTTATCGGAGTTTTACAAGGAAAAGAAAAAATTTTGTTTTCAAACATTATTAATATGAGAATGAGACCGCCAATATGCTACTTAGTAGATGAGGCGGTTTTAATTTTGTTTAATTTTTTATGATATAATTAGGACATGACAAGGAGGATTTATAGAATTTTGTTGGTTTTGGGAATAGTTTTAGTTTTAACTGCTATTCCTGTTTTTAGTTTAAGCTATAATCCGTCTCAAGAATTAGAAGTTGATTTTTTAGATGTCGGACAGGGCGATTCTGTTTTAATTCAATCACCGTACGGACAAAATATTTTTGATAGCTTGAACAACGCTAAGGTGGTAAAATATGAGATAAAGGTGGGTTTAATAACTAGTTAACGAATTGGTATGTTTGCAAAACTACTTACTTTTTCGTTTAGAATGAGAATAAAAGAGAGATGTAAATAGAAAAGAGACCGTCTGGAGTTTTGTACTCCAAGGACGGTCTCTTGCGTTGATAGACGATTAGTGGTCGTCTATGTCAAACCTTGTCTTTATTGTGAAATCTTTTTGTCTTAAGCCAGGAACTTCTGTCGTTTCGTGAAATCCTTCATCTTCAACAAAGGTGAAATGAGAATTCCCAGTCCCTTTAAATGTTACTCCTCTGTCAAATTGATTGACTATCGGAGCTTGTTCAATTGGAGAGCGAACCTCGCTCATGCAATAAATTCAACCAATCCCTCCATTTACAGCCATACATCTCGGACATGCCATAGTCATTACCTCCTGTATGATTTGATGTATTTCTAAAATATCATTTATTTATATAATTGTCAATCATAAAAAAACCAAATTATAAGAAAGATTTATGATATAATTAGGATATGACAAGGAGGATTTATAGAATTTTGTTGGTTTTGGGAATAGCTTTAGTTTTAACTGCTATTCCTGTTTTTAGTTTAAGCTATAATCCACCCACGGATTTGGAAGTTGATTTTTTGGATGTTGGTCAGGGCGATGCAATTTTAATCCAGTCGCCGTACGGACAGAACATTTTGATAGCTTGAACAACGCTAAGGTGGTAAAATATGAGATAAAGGTATCTTTGAGACAATAGGGGGGGGTATAGTCAGGTTTGTTTTAATATTTAATATATATTTAGGTCACAGAAATTCGTATCAATTTTTTGTTTGCTAAAATAATATATTTATGTAGAATAAAAGTATTGGTATATAAACTAATTATATGGAAAATAATCTAAAAAAATTTGAAGAAATAAAACAAAATGCTGAAAAGGAATACAAGTTAATAGAATCTGTATTGTGCCCTTTTTTAAATAGAAAAATTAGTTTTAATGCCAAGGGCTTAGACCATATAAAATTTAAAGAATGGAACAAAACTCGTCCAGTTTCTGACCAATATTTAAGATTAAAGTTTTTAAAATTTGCTCCTAGAGTTTTAAAAAAAACCACGACATTACAGGAGTACAATGAAAAAAATAATTTTGAAAGGATAGCTAGAAATTCACGGTGGACACAAGTAATGACCCCAGTAAAATATTATGGCTTTATTGCTATAATAGACTATAAAATAAGAATTAGAATTGTTGTTAAAGAAATTGAAGGTGGGCAACCATTTTTTTGGAGTATTATGCCTTACTGGAGGACGAAAAATAATCCAATAACCGAAGAAACAAAAAAAGTCTTCCATGAAGGAGACTTAGAGAAAGAGTAATAAAACTTTTTTTGTATGATATTTGTCTGCGGTTTTATGTATTTAACCGCGGGAGAACCAAAACTCTCACAAATATCACATTGAAATAATATCATAGTTTCAGATAAAAATCAACCAAAATTAATAATAAATCAAAAAATTAACTAATATTAAGGGAATATAGTCTTATTATTATGTAGAATATAAGTATTATTATGTAGATGTAAATTGTATGAAAAAGACTAAAAATAAAAAAGTAAGTCACTCTAATTTTATTTTCATGAAACTGTATGCTACCAGTGTTAAATTTGGTAAAAGCATGTTAGAGATTGAAAAAAAATGGCAAATTCCAAGAGATGCAAAAAAAACAAATGAATTATATAATTTGCTTGGAAACGTAAACGAGCTTAATGCTGAAAAAGAAGCAAAAATATTAAGAAAGGAATTTTTTGATAAAATTGGAGAAAAAAGACATGAAGAATATTTAAGAGATGTAAAAAAATTTATTAATGAATATAATTTAGGAGAAAATTGGACAGAACCATTAATTGATTTTTTTATTTGTCAGTGGATGAGGTGGCCGACTGCTATGATTAACTTGAAAGAATTAACTGAATGTAAAAAGAAGAATAAAATTATTATTGAATTAAATCCGCATACTACACTTAATGATGTAAAAGATATTTGGAGAGATGTAGAGGATTATAAAAAAAAGATATGGCCACACATAAAACCTCTCAGAATAACAAAAAAAGCAGTAAATAATTTATCAGATTTTTTGTATGTTGTTATGTATAAGTTTTTAACAGAAGAAGAGACAGGTAAGAAGCCAAGATATTTAGATATTATTGCTTCATTATATGAGAATGAAATTGATATATCAAAAAAAGCAGATATAAAAAGAGCAAATAGAATTAAAAAGGTCATAAGTAGGATGAAAAAAGGTGACAATACTAATACATAAAATTGTCATATTTAAATAAAAGCCATTTGCTAAGCTGTAAACATAATAATAGTTTACAGTTTTTTTATGTCCAAAAAAGAATTTGTTATTTTGAAAAATAAATCAAATATAACCCCACAAGAGGTGGAATTTCGGCTATTTAAAGCCCTGTCAATGCTAATTAATGAAGATGATATATATGAACAAAAAAATAATACACGCTCCGTTATATAAAACAAAATGTCAATTTATATCTAGCACTCTCTACGCCTTAGGCGAGCAATTAGACTCGACTGAATGGGCTGGTAATGAGTGCTATTTTTTATTTGTTAATCATAAATCTAGATGTGAAGCGGTTGTTAAAAAATATTATGCAGGAAATTTAAAAATTGACCCGCGCATATTGTTTGACAGTTTTAAAACAATAAAATCATTAATTTTTAATCGTTAATTATATAAATGTAAATTTTATGAAAGATGTAAATCAAGAATCAAAGTTTTTAGTATCAAATATCGACATAAACGACCTAAAATTTCACGTTAAATGCGTTGAAATGCAAAAGTTGAAGGCTATTGTGTCTATAGACTTTGGAGATTTCACAATCAAAGGTTTTAGGGTTAATTTTTCCAACTATAAAAATGAAGACGGAGATGAGTTATGGATTACTCCGCCTTGTTATCGGGATGGCAATAATAGATACCACCCGATTTTTTATATTCCAAATAAAGATTTATGGGGGTTATTGCAGAAAAAAATCGTTAAAGAATATAACAAGGCGAGTGAAGAGCATTTTAAAAAAAGATTGGATGTTAACGATATTGAACTTTAAAAATAAAAAAATACCTCTTTTGAAGAAGTATTCTTTTGCCCGTTCGTCCTTTGGTATGTGTGAAATAATAAAGACTCTTTGTGCATTTGGAATATACCATGAAACTCGTTCTTTGACAACGGTTTTATATGAACTCATGGGCGAGCGGACACAAGGGTATTTCTCCCTATATAGTTAACTCTTTAATAGTTAACTATATATAATAACTTATTAATAGTTAACTTAATGTAACATAATAGTTTTCTATTAAGTAAAAGGTTAACTATATAACCATTAACATATGCTAGAAGAAATTAAAAAGTATTTAGTAAATTTTAGAAGAAATAAATTAAGAATAAGGTCGATATTTTTAAACCTAAGAAAACTTAATAAATTTTGGGGGTGGTCGGATCTAGTTTTGTTAAATTCTATTGTTATTGGATTAAGGGAGTTGGGGGAGCCATATTCCAAGAAAGAGATTTATTCGGCTTTTAAAATGGTCGATAAAGACGATTACGACAAAGAGGGTAAGAGATACGCGTTAAAGTTTTTATTTAAAAAAGCTAAAGAAAAATCAGTTTTTTAGAAAATATTGAAAAAAACTAATAAATAGAAAAAAATTGTAAAAATATCGGAAAATATCGGAAAAAATAGCAAAATATTATAAAAAAATGCAAAAAATGAGAATAGAATTTGTTCATTTTAAAATATATATTTTGCCTAATATAAGCGAATATTATCAGTTTACAAAAAAGATAAGTAAAATACAGGAAAGATATACAAAAGATAAGTGAGATATAAGAAAGATAAAAGTTCTTTAAGGGCGCAAGATGTTTTTTAAAAAAATATTAAAGTGTTTAAACTATAATATTGTTTAATATTAGCCAAATTATAATATTTAATAATATAAAAGACAAAGAGTATATTAGTAGACAAAAGTGGACAGGGGGTATATAATAAAAGTGTAATTATTCATTTTAAAATATGCCTCAACAAGAAAAAACAATAAAATGGTTAAACAGTAAAGTGTGGTATAGGTTAGTGAAAGTTTTATATATATTAAGTTTTTTATTTTTATCCATTCTTATAACGTCAATCTCCTTTGCAACAATAAGAATTTCTGATTATTCTATAAGAAATAAAATCAAACAGAACAATCCTGAATTTCAAAAAAATATTGAAGCTCTAGAAAGTAAATATTATTCTGACATATTACTATTAAAGGTTAACGAATTAGTGGGTGCTAATATTTTCTCGGATGCAAAAACTGAATTAACCCAAATAAAAGAACGTGAGGCAATAAAAAAAAGTATTTTAAATATATTTATACTATTAATTATTTACATAATAATAAGAAGAATTTTTTATTATATAGTACTAGGTAAATTTAAACCTATTAAAGAATAAATATTTATGAAAAAATTATTTACAGTTCAGCAAGTAGCCGACATTCTACAAGTCTCTAAAAAATCTGTTTATAGATATATTCAAGGTGGAAAATTAGAGGCAAAAAAAATTGGTCAATGGAGAATTAAAAAGGAGGATTTAGATAAATTTATTAATAAGTAATTTAAATATATGGTGAGAAAAAATGTGATTGAAAAAATAGAATGTTTAGAGTGTGGGGGATATTTTATTAGATTAGGGGGCGGACATTTGGAAAAAATACACAATTTAACACTTAAAGAATATTTAATGAAGCATCCAGAAGCAAAAACGTCTTCATCCAATTTTTCGAAAAGATTAAAGGAGATTAAAAAAGAGCACTATGCAAATAATGCTACGGAATTTCGTAAAAAGGCTGGTAGTAGAACTTTTGATTTTATTAAAAATAAAAAATTAAAAACAATATTGCAAAGAGATTATGGGGTAGCAAAGAAATGTTTGAATAATAAGTTGTGGAAACCGAGTATTATTCTTTATGCTAGTATTCTTGAAGCTATTATTTTGGAATACGCTCCTTTAAAAAAGAGTTATTATACAGCATTATTATGGGCACAAAAACAAAAGATAGTTTCATTAGCAGAGTATCATAAAATGCATATAATTAAAGATTTACGTAACTTTGTTCACTTGCACAAAGAACTTAAAGAAGATTTTGAAATTAATGAACATTGGGCGAGAACTTTTTCAGATATTTGTGAGTCAATAATTAAGCGATTGAAAAGTAATTAGAATATGAAAAAATATATAATATTAATTGTTTTATCTTTCCTGATAGTTCCTGTTGTATTGGCAACAAGCGGTGCTTGTTCTTGGCATAATGGAGTTAATTGTAGTGTCGGAGCGGACTTGGATGGGAGTGTCATATGTAATGACGGATGGAGAGATAGTAGCGTTAGTTATAATTTCGTAGAAGAATGTAACGATTCGGCTAGCTGTTCGCTGATAGAGGAAATAAATTTAATAGAAGAATATGGAGCGGAACAGGATTTATTAAAAGCAAAAGAAATTTTAAATGAGAAAGAAGAATTAATAGAAAAAATGGGAGATTATTATTTTAAATTAAGTGAGACATCAGACTTAGCGGAACAACAATTTTTAACAAATGAAATAAATTATATTCTAGGGATGATTGAAGCGAATTGTAAAATGGCGCTTACACTTAGGTTAAGTTTAGAATCAAAAAAAATAGAAGAAGGATATTTCAGGCAAAAAATAGCAGAAGAGCAGGAGTATCAAAGTGAATTAGAAAGATTAGAAAATGAATTAAAGAATGCGGAGGAAGAAAAAAAAATACAAGAAGCAAAAAAATTTCAGGCATTTGAAGACGAATTAGAGAAATTACAGGATGAATTAAATAATCTGAGTGTTTGCCCTCTAAATTCGTTTTTAACTAATGATAACAAGTGTCAGTGTAATGTTGGTTATCAACTTAATAGCACTAAGAATGGTTGTGTTAAAATGTTATGTCCTGCGAATTCAACAGTATCAAGTTATAGTTGTGTCTGTAATGAGGGCTATATTAAAAAAAATAATAAATGTATTACATATACGGAGGATTGTAAAAGCTATTACGGAGAGAATGTTTATGGCGTTAAAAATGAAAAAGGTAGTAGCAGTTGCCGTTGTGTAAATAATTATGAATGGAATAATCAAAAAACTCAATGTATATTAAAAAAAAATGATAAAAAAAATGACAATGAGGTAATTAATAGAGAAAAATCTTTTTCTAAAATCATTGATAAAGATTTAACTAAAAGATTAAAAGGTAGAATTTTATTACAAGTAGAAAGTGTGGGTGAGGCGTGGTATGTAAATCCAAAAGATGAAAAAAAATGTTACATGGCTAACGGAAATGAAGCCTATAATATTATGAGAAATTTGGGAGTTGGTATAACTAACAATGATTTGAATAAGGTGTTGGTCGATAAAAGTTTTGCAAAAAAGCATAGTGGTAAAATATTTTTACAAGTAGAAGCTCATGGAGAAGCATATTACATTGATATTGACGGTAACGCTCATTATTTAAAAGATGGAAGTGAAGCATATAATATTATGAGGGATTTGGGGTTAGGTATTACCAACGAAGATTTAAGAAAAATAGATATTAGCGAATAATTAATATGAAAAAAATAGTTCATATTGTCGGCGGAATTTTAATAATTCTCTTAATCATAATAATCGGATTAGCTTATAGTATAATACAAGACCAAAAAAAGATTGCAGACAGAATGGCGCAACAACTTTCAGTAGAATATCAAAAAAATATTAAAGACAGTAACGAGGAAGAAGAGATGGGATTTAGGATATTTTCTTTGATAAATATATTACGAGATACAAGAGGATTAACAGAATTAAAATATAACCCTTTTTTATCACAGGCGG
>CAZKKV010000008.1:0-32454 GCA_964553705.1 uncultured Gammaproteobacteria bacterium | reverse complement strand
CTCTGTCTTGCATTATCTGTCGCAAATTAGTTATTTTGTTACCAGCTATAATCGACTCTCCAGGAATATCACGAATCAATCTTATAATACGCACATAAGTTGGCACTATTTCTTTACACTTGGTAATCAAGTTTTCCAAAATTTTTTGAGAATATGGTTTATACTTACCCTGTTTCCACCAACGATATAATAAACTCCCGCGAGTAACAACGGTCGGATAAAATTTCAATTGGTCTGGTTGAAATCTGGCATCAATAAATAATTGTTTAAACATTTTAAAATCTTTGGCTGCTGTTGAACCTGGTAAGCCCGGCATAATATGATAAGTTATTTTAAAACCAAATTTACGTAATAGGCTAGTTGCTTTAACAATTTTTTCAACATCATGCCCTCTTTTATTTAATTTTAAAATTTTATCATTAATCGCCTGAACGCCAACTTCAACTCGAGTACAACCAAGTTCTCGCATATCTGATAGCTCTTGTTCATTGATATAGTCTGGTCTAGTTTCCAATGTCATCCCAATAATCCTATATTTCGCTTTTTCATTTTTCCTTTGCTCCCGCAACAATTCCTGTTTTAATTTTGAAATTTTAGATTTGGAATTTGAAATTTGTTTGGAATTTGGAATTTGTAATTTGTAATTTTTTTTACCGTACTCATTTGCTCCTCGAAAACATTCTTTTATATACCAAAACTTATACTTATCTGGTAATACCGACCACGTCCCACCAATAACTATTAATTCTATCTTAGTTGGCTGATGTCCGTTAGCTTCCAATGCTCGCAATCTCAACTGCACTTGTTTATACGGATCATAACCACATCGAATAGCCCGCATCACTGCTGGCTCGTTAGACAGATAACTTTTTGGTACATTCTTCTCTGTCGGACAATAAGCACATTTACCAGGGCAAGGATAAGGCTTGGTTAATACAGCAATTGGCGCTATTCCAGACATAGTTCGAATCGCTCTTTTGCGTAAAAGCTTCTCTAACTCCAGATTTTTCTCAATTTTACCAATTTTTATTAATTTTCTGTATTGAGCTAGGATATCGGTATTTCTTAATATCTCCACTTTGTATTTTTTAGCCAATCTTCTTTTGGCAGCCATTAAGTCTTTTTTACTCGTCAATTTTAGCTCAAGCAACTTTTGGATTGTTTTTTCTTTATTTTTTTGTATAATAGACATATAAACACTTAACCATAAATCTATGACAAAAACAAGAATTTTTATCTTCGCTATTATTTTGTTGTTTTTTATCTTGCCTGTTTCAGTCTTTGCTTTTGAAATAAAAACCGACGATTCTATCTATGTCGGACCGAATGAAACTATTGAGGGTAATTTGTACGCCGTTGGTCAAGCTGTCAATATTGACGGAAAAATAACTGGCGATCTTTTCTGCATCGGTCAGTCAATTAATATCAGGGGTGAAGTGGCAGGCGATGTTATTTGCGCCGGTCAGTCAGTCGACATTAGTGGACAAATCAACGGTTCAGTCAGAACAGTAGGTAATACAATTAACGTTCGCGGGAATATTGCTCACAATTTACAGATGTTCGGTGTTAATTTAATTTTAAGCCAAGAAGGAATTGTTGGTTGGGACACGTTAATCGCTGGTGCTAGCACCAACATCGACGGAAAAATCGGACGAAGCCTATATGGCGGGGTAGCTAATGGCACAATCAACGGTGAAATAAATGGTAATGTCGACTTATCTCTTGACTCTCGTAAACAAGGCAACCCAACTTTAGTTATTTCAGACAAAGCAATTATTAATGGTAATTTAACTTACACTGATTGGCGTGATGCAACGATAGGTAATAATGCTAATATTATTGGTTCAATTATCCGTAATCAACCAAAAGAAAAAAACGACAATAAAAACATCATGGCTGTCTGGGCATGGAGTAAACTTTATTCTGTTTTCGCTGCGTTGGTTATTGGTTTAGTTGTTATTAGTTTATGGCGAAAACCAATTATTGAAATAACCGACAAAATGTTAAAAAAACCAAACAAAGCTATCGGCTGGGGAGCAGTAGTTATGTTAATAACACCAATTCTGTCTATAATCTTAATTTTTACTTTAATTGGCTTGCCTTTAGCTATAATTCTTTTTAGCTTTTGGTTATTGGCTATTTATTTGAGTAAAATTATAGCTGGCATATTTATCGGCAGAAATATTTTGGAAAAAACATGGAAAAAGAAAAAGGACTCTTTGATTTGGGCAATGATAATCGGTATTATTATTTGCTGGCTAATTTTTAGCATACCTCTTATCGGCTGGCTATTAACACTTGTTGCTATTTGGTGGGGACTGGGCGGAGCTTGGTTATATCTTAAAAAAAGTTAGACAAAACAATAAAATTTTAAACCTTTTTTCCCTCCCCTCACTAAGGGGATGGTTTGGGGAAAGGTAAACTAAAGATTATGAAAATAGATTCAACAATTTTTAAAGCTTATGATATCCGCGGAATTTACGGCGATAATTTAACTGACGATTTAATAAAATCAATTGGCAATAATTTTGCCTCACAAATGGACGAACAAACAATTATTATTGGTCGCGACATGAGATTATCTAGTGAAAATATTTTTAATGCTTTGGCTGAAGGAATAAAAAAAACCGGCAAAAACGTAATTGATATTGATTTAGTTTCTACTGACACAACTTATTTTGCTTCTGGTTTTTTAGGTCACCCGTCAATCATGATTACTGCCTCTCATAATCCATCAGAATGGAACGGTTTTAAAATGACTTTTGCCAATGCTAAACCCTTTGGACAAGAAGAAATTCAAGATTTAAAAACAAAAATTGAAAATGACGAATATATTGAAACTGGAAATGACGGACAAATAGAATCAATAGATGCTATACCTGACTATATAAAAAAAGCTCTTAATTTTATTAGAACAAAAAACTTTAAACCGCTTAAAATAGTAGTCGACGCCGGTAACGGCATGGCTGGCAAAATTGTCCCTTTATTTTTTAGCTCACTGCCTTGTAAAATTATTCCTCTCTATTTTGAACTAGACGGTGCATTCCCAAATCATCAGCCAAACCCAATTGAAAGTAAAAATTTAATCGACCTGCAAAAAACAGTACTTAAAGAAAAAGCTGACTTTGGCATGGCTTTTGACGGCGACGCTGATCGAGTCTTTTTTATAAATGAAAAAGCGCAAATCATTAAGGGTGATATTATCGTTTCTGTGCTAGCTGAATATTTCTTAAAAAATAATCCAAAAGAAAAAATAATTTACGATCTTCGCTGTAGTCATGATGTGCCAGAAACAATAAAAAAAAATAATGGCCAACCAATTATATCAAAAGTTGGGCATAGCTTTATTAAAAAATTAATGAGAGAAACAAGCGCAATCTTTGGTGGCGAACTTTCTGGACACTATTACTATCGCGATAATTATATGGTTGATAGTGGCATAATCACCGCTTTAATAATGACCGAGATTATCTCTCTTTCCAACAAAAAATTATCTGATTTACTAGTTAGTTATTCCAATTATTATAATATTGAAGAAACTAATTTTAAAGTTAATGACAAAGAAAAAAAACTTAACCAACTAAAAGAAAAATATAAAGACGGACAGCAAAACGAACTTGACGGCTTAACAGTTGAATATAAGAATTGGTGGTTTAACGTCCGTCCGTCCAATACCGAGCCTTTTTTAAGATTAAATCTTGAGGCCAAAACAAAAAAATTAATGGAAGAAAAAAAGGAAGAAATAATAAAACTGATAACTTCCTAAAATTAAATTGCAATAAAAAAAGACTTAGAATTAATTCTAAGTCTTTTTTTATATAAAATTATTTTTTATTTAAACATCCCCAATATCTCCTTGATGTCTTTTATGTCCTCCTCTGTTAAGTTTAATCTTAATCTATTTTTGTACAACCGATAGCCTTCATTTCGTAAATCTGTATAAGAAATCCTAATACCTTTTCTTAAATATTTTTTATATTTTTTCACTAAATCTAAAACGATTTTTCGATTTTTTACATCTAAATTACGGTAACGATAATTATCGTGTACTAATTTATTCAAACGATTTTCAAATTCATAATCAGTTAATTTCGACACATTCTTCATTAAATCTTTTGCATCCATATAATTAAATTAATTTATTTTACTCCGATTGTTTTTTTAACTTTTTCAATCGTTTCTGTGGCAATCGGTTGAATCTTCTCTACGCCAGCTTTCAATATTTCAATCACATCTTCGTCATTAAAGCTATTGTATTTTTTCTGAAATTGCATCAAAAAATTGCCAACTACTTCTGCCAAATCTTTTTTAAATTCGCCATAGCCTTTTCCCTTATAATGCTTTTCCAAATCTTTAATTGATTCTCCTGCTAAAAGCGAATAAATGGTTAATAAATTAGAAATAGCTGGTTTTTTCTTTTCGTCATATTTAACTTCCGAACCAGAATCAGTTACTGCCCGCATAATCTTTTTTACCGCCACTTTTGGGTCGTCAGACAAGGCAATATAATTACCCGCATTAGATGCGCTTTTACTCATCTTTTTTTTGGGGTCATCCAAGCCCATGATTCTAGCGCCGCCCTTTCTGATAACTAATTCTGGAATTTTAAATGTTTCGCCAAATTGTGTGTTAAACCGACGAGCTAATGTTCGACAAAGCTCAACATGTTGAGATTGATCATCGCCAACTGGCACAGCGTCAGTATCATAAAGTAAAATATCAGATGCCATCAAAACAGGATAATCATAAAGTCCGACTCCAACATTTTCTTGATTTTTTCCTGCCTTATCTTTAAACTGTGTCATCTTATTCAAATCAGAAATTCGAGCACTAGTACAATTTAATATCCAAGCCAATTCTGCATGCTCTTTTATATCTGACTGTTGAAAAATTACAGATTTTTCTGGATTAATGCCAGACGCCATATAAATTTTAGCTGCTTCAATTATCTTATTCTTTAATATTCTTGGATCTTGTTTAACGGTAATCGCATGATAATCAACCACGCAAAAAATACAGCTATATTTGTCCTGCATTTCTACCCATTGAGTAATAGCACCTAAATAATTACCGATATGCAAATTACCACTAGGTTGAACGCCTGAAAAAACAATTTTTTTATTATTATCCATATATTCTTTATTTAATTAGAAACTATCTTAAAAATAGCCTTAAGTTCTTTTTGAAAATTTTTTGAGCGAAAAAAATAAAAATTTTTGAAGAATAGCAGGCTATTTTGAAAAAATTTTTATATTTTGCAGCCAAAAAAGGTCAAAAGGGGGCCAAGAATTATTTTCAAGATAGGTTCTGCCTATTCTTATTGTAATTAATATCGCTATTTAAAACAAGTTAAATAAAAATTTTACTTTTATTTCAATTCTAAATTACAATCTACTTTTATTTTTTGCCATGGAGTAAACTTTTTTTTCCGCCGGCTGACGGATGCCCGAAAATATCCAGCCACTGCTGTCATCGCTGCGTTGTCAGTACAATACTTTAATTCTGGTATGCTAAATTCTACTTTATCTAATTTATTTTTTACTGCCTGCTCCATTTGTTTTCTCAACTCCTTGTTAGCCGAGACTCCCCCAGAGAGCATCACTGTTTTTACTTTAAATTCTTTTGCCGCTCTGATGGTTTTTGCCACCAAAACATCAACAATCGCCTGCTGAAATTCATTAGCATACTCTGGTATTCTTTTTTTCCAATACAAATCTTTTTTAATTGCATAAAGCAAAGCAGTCTTTAAACCAGAAAAAGAAAAATCATAACTTTTATCATTAATCATCGGTCTTGGTAAATTAATACCTATAATAAAATTTGAATTTTGGATTTTGGATTTTTTTTGGTTATTGTAATTTGTAATTTGTAATTTCCATTGCGAAGCTACCTTCGCAATGACTGGTCCTCCAGGATAACCAACCCCCATAAGTTGAGCTGCTTTGTCGAACGCTTCACCAGCCGCATCATCTCTGGTTTCACCAATTGTTTTAAACTTTCCAAAATCTTTCATCAAAACCAGCATGGTATGCCCACCGGACACGGTCAAAATAATAGCTGGAAATTTTACATGACTTTTGACTTTTGACTTTTGACTTTTGACTTCGCTAATTGGTCTCAACCAATTAGCGTATATATGACTTTCAATATGATTCATGGCAATAATTGGGATATTCCAAGAATAAGCCAAAGTTTTAGCAGTTTCTGTGCCAACCAACAATGAAGTAATCAAGCCGGGCCCGACATTAACAGCAATTGCATCAATGTTCTTTTTACCCCCTTTAATAAAGGATTCTGGAGAAATTTCAGCCTTTTCCAATGCTTCATTTACTACTGGTAACATATTTAAAACATGTTCCCGCGCTGCCACTTCCGGCACCACGCCACCATATTTTTTATGAATCTCTATTTGTGATGAAACTATATTTGATAAAACCACAATTTTATCACTCCTACCTTCAACAACGGCTGCCGCTGTTTCATCGCAAGAAGTTTCAATTCCTAAAATTTTCATCTTGACAAATTCTTATTTTTAATTTATATTATATTTTAGTATTATCATACTTTATTTAAAAAATCCATCCCGATTTCGGGATGATTATTTTTTCACTAATAGCATGCCGCCATCGTCTAGTGGTTAGGACACCAGGTTTTCATCCTGGCGACCGGGGTTCGATTCCCCGTGGCGGTACAAAAACAAAAAAGAAAGGCGTTTACGCCTTTCTTTTTTTAATAACTTTATTTTAACTCTTTTTTGAACCAATCAACCCAAGGAATCTTAGACGGATTTACGCCATTAAGCATTGCTAGATAATAAGTCATCCAACTACCAAACTGCAACATTTCAAATGATTGCTCAGACTTAGTTTTACCAGTCAATTTATATTCCAAAATACTTATCTTATTTTTTTTGACAACTTGCTTGGTTAAGTTTAATCTCTTTTGAATCCTTGGGTGATATAAACTAGAATTAAAAAACACAAAAATTAAATTCTTTTTATTACTTTTAGGATTAACTAGACTTTCCATGGCATAATGATTTAATTCTGGTAAAACTAAATAAGTTGCGAAGTTTTTACTATTTTCACAAAACTGATTACGCAATACCCTTAAATTACCAATTAAGAATTCTGCACCAACAATTACTGGTTGTTTACCGTAAATTTCTATCACCGTCTTTTTGGCAAAATTATTAATTTTTTTTGCCTCTGGTCTTAGTCTTCTATCCCAAATTTTAAGACTAACAACAATATCTTCTATCTCTTTTGTTTTAATCACAAACAAACCAGCTTTAGCTAAGATAACTGCCATGCCAAAAATACCATAACCAAGGCCCATACGTGGCTGACCAGACGGATTAAATTCTGGCTGAAAAATATAACCAGGTATATTATCTCTTAGCATCAAATTAGCCAATTTATTTTTCTTATTCGAAGCTGTAATAGCTATAATCTTTGCATTCTTTTTCTTTACTTCATTATAAACACTAAGTGGCTCTTCAGTATTGCCTGAATAAGACGAAATAATAAACAAAGTGTTTTTATCAACTGAAACCGGTATTTGATAGCCTGGCGCGATAGTTATTGGGACCTTTATTTTATCGCCAAATACCGCTTTAACAATACCAGCGCCCAAATTAGAACCGCCCATACCATTAACAACAACTTGATTGACCTTGCTATATTCTTTTGGAATCTTAATTAGCCGTGCTTCCTGTAAGACTTGATTGATTTGATCAGGCAACAATTCAATTGATTCTCTAACCCGTTCTTTGTCAAATTTTTGATAAATTTTTAAATTGTCTAAATTCATAATATAAAATACTTAATTATTAATTTAATTATAACACATCTTGATTTTTACTGGTATTTATGTTAAATTAATCTATGTCAGGCAGTGCCTGATTTTTTTAAAATACTTTTCACACTTTCCACTTTTTGCTTTATAACTTCTAACCAATCTTATGTCAGGACATAGTAAATGGGCGACAACCAAAAGAGCTAAGGCAATCGTTGATGCCAAGCGAGGCGCTGCTTTTACCAAGCTTGCCAATCTGATTACTATTGCTACAAAAGAAAAAGGTAGCGACCCAGATACAAACTTCAGTTTACGCATGGCGATTGAAAAAGCCAAATCAGCTAATATGCCAAAAGATAATATTGAGAGAGCGATTAAACGCGGTACTGGTGAGCTAGCCGGCGAACAAATAATCGAACTCATTTATGAGGGCATCGGACCAACAAATTCACAATTTATCATCAGAAGCTTAACTGACAATAAAAATCGTTCAGCGGCAACCATTCGCCACGTTTTCACAAAAAACGGTGGCTCCTTTGGCTCAGTTATGTGGAATTTCGAACGAAATGGTGTAATCAGAATTTCGAACGAAGAATTAAAAAACAATAATTTAAATAATGAAAATTTTGAATTAGAATTAATTGACGCCGGCGCGGAAGATATCGAAAAAGAAGAAGAAGGAATGACTATTCTTGCCAATACGGAGAACTGGCAAAACATCAAACATCTCCTAGATGACAAAAATGTTAAAACAGAATCAGCTGATCTCGAATATATCGCCAAAGAAGAAATAAATCCGACAGAAACAGAAAAAGAAAGATTGGAAAAATTTATTGAAGAACTAGAAGATTGCGAAGACGTATCTGATTACTATACGAACGTAAACTTATAAATACTTACAAATGCCTACTAAACAAAATAAAACTATTATTTTAGGTATTGACCCCGGTATTGCTGACACAGGTTACGGCGTCATTGAAAAAGATAAAAAAAATAATTTAGTATGCATTACTTATGGCTCAATCAAAACCGAAGCTAACACTAAACTAGCAGATAGGCTAAATATTCTGAATAAAAAATTGGATAAAATAATTAAAAAATATCGACCAGAAAAAATCGCTGTTGAAGAATTATTTTTTTGTAAAAATATTAAAACCGCTTTGATAGTTGGCCAAGCCAGAGGGGTAATCCTACTTACTGCCAAACAAAACAACTTACCAATTAGCGAATATACACCACTGCAAGTGAAACAAGCGGTATCCACTTATGGCCAAGCAAGCAAAAAACAAGTACAAAATATGGTTAAACTAATTCTAAATCTCAAAGAAATACCACGACCAGATGACGCTGCCGACGCTTTAGCCGTTGCTATATGTGACTCAAACAACAAAATATAAAATACAAAATCATATTATTATATGTCAACAAAATTAAAAATAGTTCACATAGCATCAGAAGTTGCCCCGTATTCAAAAACCGGAGGTCTGGCTGATGTTACCCGTAGTCTGCCAAAAGCGATCAAAAGGATTGGCCACGAAGTTATTGTAATTACTCCACTCTACGGACAAATTATTAATAAAAAAGGATTGAATTTAAAATTAATACATAAAGATGTCGAAGTTTACCTAAACTCCAAAGAATCAGTTAAAATAAATTATTGGCAAGGTTATCTAATGAAAGGCTTGCCGATTTATTTTATTGAAAATAAAAAATTTTTTTCGCGTAAAAAAAATCTTTATGGTTCAAGCCATGAAAACACCCGTTTTTTAATTTTTGATGTAGCTGCCCTAAAACTGATTTCTCTTCTGAAATTTGAGGCTGACATTGTGCAATGTCACGATTGGATGACAGGTCTAATTCCTTATTATCTAAAAACAGATTTTCGTTATTCAAAAACACTAAGGAAAGCCAAAACTATTTTTACTATCCATAACTTAATTTTTCAATTCGGCAAAAACTGGTGGGAAGTGCCAGCGAAAAAAAAGGATTACGGTCATTCAAGAATTCCTCATCTGTCTGATCCAAAAATTGAATATATTAACTTCGCCAAAAGAGCTATTTTGTCAGCCGACATCATTAATACTGTCAGTGAACAATACCGCAATGAGTTATTAACCAAAAACGTTGGTCAAGACCTATATCGTATTCTGCGCAACCGCCAAGACCGGCTATTCGGTATCGTTAATGGTATAGATTACAATGCTTTTAATCCGGCTCGCGATCCAGGATTGTGTAAAAATTTCAATCATCGAAAAATTCATCGCAAAAAATTAAACAAAGAATGTATCCAAAAAAAAGTCGGACTGCCAGTTGACTTGAAAACTCCTTTGTTCTGTACAACCTCACGTGTTACTTTTCAAAAAGGTTTTGAGCTACTTTTAAAAATAATGTCGCAGCTAATGCAATATGACCTACAAATGATTATTCTCGGCGCCGGCGATAAAACTTATATCAAGGAACTTAAAAAAATATCCAGAAAATACCCAAAAAAATTAATTGTCATTCCGTCGCATGAAAAAAATCAGCAATATGAAACCTTGGTTTACGCTGGAGCTGATTTCTTTCTGTTGCCATCGCACTATGAGCCCTGTGGCATAAATCAATTAAAAGCCATGCGCTATGGTTGTGTGCCAATAGTCAGAAAAATCGGCGGTTTAAATG
Organism: uncultured Gammaproteobacteria bacterium; assembly: GCA_964553705.1. Taxonomy (GTDB): domain Bacteria; phylum Patescibacteriota; class Patescibacteriia; order Patescibacteriales; family GWC2-42-12; genus CAYXNZ01. Next base: position 21,996 of record CAZKKV010000008.1, on the reverse strand, counting down.
ACACTGTCATTAATTTTAACCCCGCAACTAATAAGGGCACCGGCATTGTCTTTGAACAATTCAACGAGTTATCTCTTTTTGGCGCCATTATCAGAGCATTTGAAACTTACAAATACAAACATGCTTGGAGAGATTTACAGATTAGAGCCATGCAAGAATCAAACAGCTGGGAAATTCCAGCGAAAAAATATGTCGCCTTGTACCGCAAAGCTTTACGTTTAAAAAACGGTAATGGCCACCACAAAAAATAATTTTCCATTCTCCATTTTCAATCCCCACTTCTTAATTTATAATTTTTAATTCTTAATTTGTAATATGCTTTGGATAAATTTTCTCCATTTATATCAACCGGTAAACACAGATGGTCATGTAATAAAAGAAGCAACAGAAATGAGCTATCTTAGATTAGTTAGATCGCTTGAAGAGCATCCGCAAATAAAATTCACTTTTAATATAGCTGGCTGCTTATTTTTACGTTGGGAAGAGTTAGGCTATCACGACTTAATTAAACGTTTAAACAAACTAGTCTCGACTGGTCAATTAGAATTAACTGGTTCAGTTGCCTACCATGCACTCCTGCCATTGATCCCAAAAGAAGAAACAATTAGACAAATCAAAGAAAACGAAGAAATATTAAAAAAACACTTTGGCAAGAACTTTAAACCCAAAGGTTTTTTCCTACCCGAAATGGCTTACGGCGCCAATGTCGCCAAAATCATAAAAGAACTTGGTTATGAATGGTTAGTGCTAGACGAAATCGCTTACAACGGACATTTAAATCAAGTTGATTTCAACAAATCATACCAAGACACAAACAGTGGCTTAAAAATTATTTTTCGGTCAAGAGAATATTCAAAATGCTATGTACCAGAACTAATTATAAAAAAAATAGAGAAGCCGGAAGAAAAAAACATTATTACCGCAACGGACGGCGAACTCTACGGTTTAAGACACGTTGACCAAACTGCTGAACTTGAAAAACTATTAAAAATAAATTCACTTAAAACCCAAACAATTTCAGAATTTATTTCTAAACACAATGATTTAGAAGCTGTTGATATTAAGCCATGTAGCTGGGATTCACTAGAAAGCGAATTGAAAAAAAACATCCCCTATGCCTTGTGGTTTGATAAAAAAAACAAAATCCAACAAAAACTCTGGCAATTTGCTAATCTCGTCTACCAAATAATAGAAAAAAACCAGGCTGATAAAAATTATACTTGGGCTCGCTGGCACTTAGTCAGAGGTTTTGCCAGTTGTACATTCTGGTGGGCGAGCGCCAAAGATTTTCGTTTATTCGGACCAATCTCATGGAGTCCAGATGAAATAGAGCGTGGCTTAAATGAATTAATCAGAGCTGTTCGTGCTCTTGATGATATTACTACAAAAAAAATAAAAATTAAATCAGAAAAAATATATATAGACATCAAAAAAATGGTCTGGAATAAGCATTGGAATTATTATTGGAAAAAATAATTTAAACAATATTAACATTCGAATGTCCCACATTTGTAGCCCAGGTTTGCGAAGCAAATAACCTATGAACAAAATTTTAAAATTATTTGACGAACAATTTGTCCTAGAACTGTTTAACGATAAACTGCTTCTGCATTATCCTGATTTTTTGAATATAAAAAAAATTGATATTCAACCAATAAAAGAAGGGGTCTGGGAAGATACTTATCATGTAGTACTTGAATTCAAAACAATTTTTAACACAAAAACTGGTAAAACCAAGCAACTTTCTTTTTTTTGCTCAGCCCATAGCGAGGAACCGAGGAAAAAATCGTTTGAAGCTCTGAATTTTCTTTGGCAAAACGGCTTTGCTAACAGCCGACTCAGCATACCGCATCCGCTATTTTATTCCAGTTATTTTAACGCTTTTTTCTATCGTGGAGTAAAAGGGAAAAATCTTTATCAATTCATCAGAAAGAATAACCGATCAGAAATAGACGCTATCATACCCAAAGCGGCTAAATGGTTTGCCAAGCTTCATAACACTCCGACAAAAAAAGCTAAAAATTTCAACCAACAAAATAGCCGAATAGAAACAGTTATCCCAGGAACAAAACACATTTTTGCCTCAATCAAAGATCTCTATCCTCACTATTACCAAATCTATAAAAATGCTTACAAATATTTTATTGGGAAAGAAAACACCTTTTTTCAATCAACCACAAAACGCTGGCTTGTCCACGGTGATGCTCACCCGGAAAATATTATAAAAATTAGCGCCAACAAAATTGCGGTAATAGACTTTACTGACATTTGTCTGTCAGACTTTGCTCGAGATATTGGCACCTTTCTACAGCAGATTGAATATATGACAATGCGAAAAATAAACGACAAAGACTACGCCGACCAAATTAAAAATTTATTCTTGGAGAACTACACAAGTAATGCTAAAATAAAATTAGACTCCAAACTCCAAGAAAGAATCAATTATTATTATAACTGGACTGCTTTAAGAACCGCTACTTTCTTCTTCTTAAAATACAACGCCGAACCAGAACGAGCCGAACTTCTAGTTGCACAGGTTAAAAAAAATCTGAAACTATAGACCGTTAATATTTTTAGCAAAAAATAATACGGTAAATTTTTAAAACAATCTCATTTTTTAAACATAAACACCCCCTATATGTTGCTCGACCTTCAACTTCACTCGACATATTCTGATGGTTATTTAACGCCAACTAAATTAGCAAAATTTATATCAAAGCAAGGTGTCAAAACAGCCTCTCTGACCGACCATAATACAGTCGGTGGACTGGATGAATTTAAAATAGCCTGCAAAAAACATAAAATCAAACCAATCGTCGGACTAGAATTATATGTCAAACTAAAAAATCAAAGACTTAACCTTCTTTGGTTTAATTTTGATGAAAAAAATCCCGAGCTTCATGAGATGCTTCGCCAAAGCCAAGTTAGAAGGAGAAACCAAATGAGAAAAATTCTAAAAAAACTAACCAAAAAAAATTTAATAAAATTAAACATTGAAAAAACTCTAGACAAATATACTCACTACATACCAGTTAATCGCATTATTGACGAAATCTGGTCAATACCACAAAATCAACAACTGATAAAAAAACGTTTAAAAAACAACAATCCTGACGAAAAAGAAATAATAAAAGAATATTTTTACAATCCAAAAATAGGCAAATTAGCTAACAGTTATATTAGTCTTGAGAAGATATTAAAAATAAGAAAAAAAATTAACGGTCAGCTGGTTTTAAACCACCCCGGAAAACATAATCAATTAAGAAAAGCTCTCCTGATAAAACTAAAAAAAATAGGCATTGACGGAATTGAAGTTCTCTCTCCCCACCACTCAATTGGCGCCGTTATGTTTTCCCAGCGCATAACCAGAGAGCTTAATTTTATAGAAACCGGTGGTTCTGATTTCCACCGTCATGAAGGTGATAATTATCTGTTGCAAAACTCATGGCAATATTTTAAAATTGATTCTAAATATTTAAAAAACATAGAAAAAATAATCGGCTAATTACTAATTTATGCTCAAAAATAAAAAAGTAAAAGTATTGATGGTTTCAACTGAAATAGCCCCTCTAGCCAAAGTGGGTGGTCTAGCTGATGTGGTCGGCAGTCTACCATCTGCCTTAAAAAATCTGGGTTGCGATATCAGAATTATAATACCATTGTATGGCTCTATTGATCGCAAAAAATTTAAGCTCAAAAAAATTCATTCCAATATAAAAGTTAAGTCAGGAAAAGAAGAGGTCAAAATAAATCTCTGGCAAACCAGCCTACCAGGCAAAAAAATAATCATTTATTTGATTGACTGCCAGAAATATTTCGGACAAAAATTTATTTATTCAAAAAATAGTTCTGAACGATTTCTCTTTTTTTCTCTAGCTGTTCTGCACGCTCTGCCTATAATAAAATTCAAACCAGACATAATTAATTGTCATGATTTTCACACAGCTTTGATTACCGACCTTTTAAAAACCTCTGACTCTGCTTTTACTAAAAACATAAAGACTCTCTATACTATTCACAATCTCAATCATCAAGGGAAATCAAACATAGAAATTCTCTCAACAGGCAATCTAACGAAAAATTCCCTCAAATCACTCAGTCGCGACGCCCAGGACGGTGATATTAATTTTATGGTGCAAGGAATCATTAACGCCGACAAGGTTAATACTGTCAGCCCAGCTTACGCCAAAGAAATTGCCTTATCTATCTACGGCGCCGGCTTGGAAAAAATTATCAGACAAAATAAAAATAAAATCTCAGGCATCCTAAACGGTATTGATACTGATTTTTTTAACCCGCAAACCGACAAATTTATTAAACAAAAATATTCCATCAAAAATTTAGACAAAAAAAACGAAAATAAACTTGCTCTGCAAAAACAACTGAACTTGCCCCAAAATAAAAAAATAGCTTTAATAGGTTTTGTCTCTAGACTAGTCTGGCAAAAAGGATTGGAACTAATTACTGATAAATTTATTGGATTGGACTGTCAGTTTGTTTTTTTGGGAACGGGTGAAAAAAAATACGAAGACCATATCAAAAAATTGGCAAAAAAATACCCAGACAAAGTAAGTGCGCAGATTAAATTTAATGTCGAGTTAGCCCAGCAAATTTACGCCGGATCTGATATATTTCTGGTACCTTCACGTTTTGAACCATGTGGTCTAACACAAATGATTGCCATGCGCTACGGCACTATACCAGTAGTCAGGGCTACTGGTGGACTAACAGACACAGTTGATAAAAAGGTTGGCTTTTCTTTTGAAGAATTTTCACCTCAAGCACTTTACCAAAGCTTATCTCAAGCTTTAAAAATTTATTATGAAAAGCCGAAAAAGTGGAAAAAACTACAGCTAAACTGCATAAAAAAAGATTTCTCTTGGGATAAGTCCGCCAAAGAATACCTGAAACTTTACAAAAAATTAACAAAATAACCACCAAATATTATATTAAAATGTTCATGGGATTTGGGGTGCACTTAATCCGCTGTCATTGCGAGCTTCGTCTCAACGAAGCGCGGCAATCTCGTCACCCCTCTTCTGTCATCCCAGCGAAAGCAGGAATCTAAATCGTCAAAATAACTTTTTTACTTAATATTAGCCAATATTTATAATTTCCCTCAAAAAACGTCAGTTCTTAAACTTGACGTTTTTTTGATTTTATGCTATAATTTTTAATCAAAGTTAGGCAATAACCCCATTAAAAATGGGTAAAAATATACGAGAGAAAATAAAACAAGACCTAGCTTTGCAGGTCTTTAACAATTTAAAAAATTAGATTGGAGGAAAGGAAAATGAAAAATTTTTTTAGTAAATGGTTAAGTAGAATCAAGGGGGTAGGGGAAAAAGAATTAAAAACAGATGATACGACAACAAATGAAGAAACAACAACCAACAGACAGCGATCAAAAGAATCTTCAGAAAAAGAAAAAAAGGCTAAGCAAAAAACTGGCAAAAGAATAAGCTTACTTATTTTTGTTGCATGGTTTATACTATCAAGTATTATTATTTTTACAATAATAAAATTACTTGGTATAAAAAATCCTATTATTCTGCCGGTAACCATTATCGTAACAAACACTATTTTCATGATCATTTGTATAAGAAATGTGTCTCAAGAAAATGAATACACAATTTGTTTATTCGGCAAGTGGTTTCATACGTGGGAATCCGGCTTACACTTTCTTTTCCCTATCGTAACTACCATCTCATCAAAAGTCTATCTTGGCGATCAAATAACTACTCTATACATGGACGATCAAGAAAGAAATGGAGAAAAAGATTCATCTATTGACTTTACTAACGCATCATCTCCTGTAATCGCCCGTCTGTATTTCAGAATATATTCTTCGCACAGAGCAACCTTTAAGGTTGACAACTTCATGATGGCTTTAAGGGAAAAAATAGATAGTGCTTTACGCGCTTACTTGGGAGAATTAGATCTTGATAAAGCTCTCATGGAACGATCAAATATTGATCATGAAAAAATTATTACAATTATGGGAGATGAGGCCAGTATTTTCAATGATTGGGGAGTTGAAATAAGAGGGTTGGCCATCACCGACATTGAACTGCCAGAAGACGTTGTCGAAATTAGACAACTGCTTTTAAGAGCCGAGAAGGAAAAGGAAGCTGCTTTATATGCGCTTGAACAAGCTCGCATTGAAGTGGAGACAGAAGAACTAAAAGGAAGCCAACAAGGAAAAAGATTAAAAAAAATTTCTACAGACACAGAATTACCAATCGAAGATGTGATAACGTGGGATATTCAGAGAATGAAATATGAGGCATACGGAAAAGCTGAAGTTCTCATAGGCGGAGATCAAACTGGTACAGCAGCTGGAGCAGGAATGGGGGCTGCGGCACAAATTGGTGCTTCCGCAATGAACAAAACATAATTTTGGGAGGCTATAATGAAAGAATTACAAGGAGAAAATATTGAACAAAAAGATTCAGGCAAAAAATGGAATACACCAAGCATAAACGAAAAAATATTAAAAAGGATTGCTTTAATTTTCGGTTTATTCTTCGTGTTATTAGTAATATTAGACATACCTAGCTTCTGGAGCGGTGATATTAAAATGATGAAATATCTGATTATTAAATGTTTCATCGCCATGCTTCTAATCGGCTGTTATGCAGGAACTAATATCAAGAATATAACAAATTGGCTGACATTCTTTTTAATATTTATTCTCTTTTTCGCGTTTATCCATAAAACACCGAAAGAAGTTTCAAGTATCATTCTTAATCCAAAGTCGCAAACCGCTATTCAATTGCCACGCGATGTCGGATGGATGACATGGAATGTAAAAAAGGTACCGACTAAATTGTGTCGGATATACGAAGGAGATCAGTTCGAATACATCTCCCCATCAGGCTTCTGGATTTTTGAAAAAAAAGGTAAAAAAATAATAAATTCTTTCTACCACAACCCCAGTGCAAAACCGGGAGAGGTAAGAAGTTTTCCCTTTTATGACATTCCACCACAAGGCGAAGTGATCTTTATAAAAGGAAATAACAATTTTCAGTTACAATATCGCCTAAAAAATAAGCGATAAACAAACAATCAAAGGATGAAGAGCTTTTCGAAAGCTTTTCATCCTTTTTTAATTTTTTTATAATTTAATTATAATAAAATAATTACATTTACTATGAAAATACAATTTTCTATAATGTTTTATGTCGGGCTAATATTTATATTATCATTTCTTTTTCTGTCTCAAAATTATTTACCAGCTAATGCAACTCAGGGGGAAGACAGCCCCGTTTCAAACAAAACCGTCACTCTCACCAACCCTATTGGTAGCACTGACATCCCAACTCTCATCGGTTATATTATTAAAGCCGTTATGGGAATTGTTGGATCATTAGCTTTGGTAATGGTAATTTACGGTGGCTTTGTCTGGATGACAGCGGCTGGCAACGCCGAAAAAGTAACTCAAGGAAAAAATATTTTAATCTGGGCAATTATCGGTTTAGTGGTCATATTTTCTGCCTACATTATAGTCGCCAATATTATTAGTGTCACAACGACAGGAGAGTTGATAGATACTCAAACAAGCTCATAAAGCGTTGGTAGTATTACACCGGAAACTGAAGAACCTCAACCTTAACTTTCTATTTCAAAAAATAAAAAAGACGATCATTTGATCGTTCTTTTTTTATTAAAATTTTAAATTAAAAAATATTTATAACCACCAAGGGGTTTGGGGTTCGAACTGAGCGCCAAATCAAAATTATCCAAAGCTTAATCAGTGTGATAGCGCATTGAGAACTCCAAGACTTTTTGGTTACTTTTTGGTCACAAAAAGTAACGCCCTAGTGGCAACGCTAAATTTAAAAATAACAAAACGGATAATTATAATTATTTCCACTAAACAAGCTTCTTCGCTTAACTCAAAATGACAAAACTTTATAACTTTACAAACTTTATGACTTTTAACTAATTAACATCGCTGCGCCAATCGCCCCAGCTAAATCACCTAACTTTCCCTTAACTACCTTTACGCTTCCTATACCATCCACTGAAGCGTATTTTTTTACCTCTTTTTTAATATCGCTTAAAAATAAATCAGTTGATTTAACCACGCCACCACCCAAAACGATTATTTCTGGGTCAATCAAATTTATCATACTAACCAATGATGCGCCCAAATACTGCCCAAACTCCCGATAGGCTTTTTCTGCCAAAATATCACCCCGATAAGCCTCTTCGGCTACTTGAATAGGATTGTTCTGCATTAGCCTCTGGTATGCCTCTTCTAGCCTAATACCGTTGTCATAATCAACTACCATCCAACCAATTTCACCAGCGCTAGTATGTGATCCGTTATATATTTTTCCATCAATCCACCAACCGCCACCAATACCGGTACCAATTGTCACGCCAAAAACATTTTTGTATTTTTTTCCCGCGCCAAAAACCGCCTCAGCTCTAGTGAAACAATTAGCATCATTATCAAACACCACTGGCAAATCTATTCCTTGGCTAACTTTATCGAGAACATTCTGCCCGTCTAGCATGGGTAAATTAGGTGATTTTATTATTTTACCTTCCTTATGATTCAAAAAACCAGCCAATCCCAAGCCAACTCCGCTAACTTTTATTCTGTTCTCTTTAGCTTTACCTAATAAAGGTTCAATTAACGCCTTTGTCATTATCAGAAATTTGCTAAAATCCTCCTTGGGGGTTGCTAAACTGTAATCAGCTAAAACTTTTTGTCCATCAAATAAAACCGCCGACATCTTCGTGCCGCCAATATCTATACCAATTGAATATTTTTTATTCATACTATTAGAAATTTAAATATTAATCACAAAAAACAAATTCCAAAAAACAAACAAATTCCAGCTCTCAAAAATTATTTATTATTAACATTCAAAATAATCTTTGATAATATATTTCTTATTTCTATACATTCGATTAATAACGGTTTTATTCTTTCTTCTGGGTGCTGGTTTGACTCAATAATTAATTCTATCCAACATATAGTCTCTTTGCATTCCTTTCTTGATATTTTTAATCTAAATAAAAAATCTTTTTTACCTAACGCCTCGTTTGCCTCTCTATAATTTGCACCCACCAAACTACCTGATCTAACTATTTGTTTGATATATTCTGTATTGATGACATCTCTAGATAAAAACCTACATAGTCGCGCTATCCTTTTAGTCAATTCTAAAGTTCTATCCTCTAAATCATACACATATTTACTGACCATGTTTGTTGAATTGATAAATTGTTAATTGTTTGTACTTTGGAATTTGGTAATTGTAATTTGGTGATCTCAAAATAATTTCTTCGCTTCTTGCCATATCGCCGGATTATTATTAATCTCTTTTTCCCAATACCAATATTCAACTCCCCATAAATAAAACTCACGAAAACCTGTTTGTCGAGCAAAATCTATTATATCTTTAAATTTTTCTAAATTCATCGTCCTGTTTCTTTCTTCCTGATTTAAATTCTGGTATGATTTCGGTCCCCATGGTTCAGCTTGCAACTCAATTACAATCCATTTGTCTGGCTTAGCAAAAATTCTTGCGATATTTTTTTTAAATCTAAAAAAGCTGGCAGTAATTGGGTAGTGGATATATCGTTCTAAAAATTTCGAATAAGTATCTCTATACATGGTGGTGCCGAAAATATCAGCTCGCTGTGCCGCTGGCACCCAAACAGATAATTCACCCGAATCAGTTACCACTATCGATCGATCGTCTAAATTCCGCGCCAAAGCAATTTCCTCGTCCAAAAATCTTTTTTCTAATTCTGGACATTCCCCAAAATGAGACAAAAAGGGCTCGTTCTCAATCTGCCAAGCAACAATATTATTATTATCACGATAACGTTCAATTGTTTCTCTGATATACTGTAAAATTCTACCACTGCGTTGTCCATCACTTAATTCTTCCGCCCAACTAGGAAAATGACATTCTGGCCACCTTGGTAATCGACCACCAATTGCTAAAATAATTTCTACATCTCTTTTGCTAGCTTCATTAATCTGCCAATCTAAATCTTGCCAATTGTATTCACCGGCTTTATTCTCAATCTCATCCCAATAAGCCGGCAAGCGAAGCTTCTCTAATCCTAAATTATCAAACATATCCAAATAAACTCTCTGCCAATCCAATCCTAGTGATACAGCCTGTTTTTTAGAAAAAGTTACACCATATGCCAATTCGTTTTCTTGATAAACATTACTCTGGCTCATAATGTAATAAAAAAACAAAAATACCACCAAAATAATAACTATCTTTTTGAACAACTTGAACATCTTAAAAAATATTTCTATAAATTAATTAAAAAATATTGACTACCAAACTGGCTCTGATCCAGTTGTTACGTAAATAACCTTATTAAGAACAAAATGGGCGATAGTATAGGACGCCAAAACAATTAATATCCCGATTACAGCAGTGATTATTTGATCTCTAGCTTCTCTAACTTTTTCTTCGTCGCCTGACGCTGTCATCCATTTAAATCCGGCAAAAACCAATAATGCCACAAAAATAATCCCCAAAAGACCCAGAAACACTTTGATTATCAAAGCCACTATTTCAATAATATGTTTTTTGGGCGACCCGCTTTCACCAAAAGCAGTTGTGCCTATTTTTTCAACACCACCATCTTTTACTGCACCCCACCAGCCACTATCTGCCGCTTGGACTGAGGTTGCTACCGGGACAGACAGGATAGGCATAATCAACAAGAACAAAATTGCTAAACCGCAAATATTCTTGCATATTTTTAATTTAATTGACATCATATAATTGTGTTATAATTAAGTTAACTATTAATAAGCTTATTATACCAAAATAATCAAACTAAAACTACATGCTTTTTACTTTAATTTTTATCTGCTTATCATGAATACATCAGCAAAAGTCGCCTACAATACGACGATTCAAATTATCAGCAAAGTTATATCAACCATTTTAATGCTCTTTGCCATAGCTATTATGACACGCTATTTGGGTCAATCTGGCTTTGGTCAATATACGATAATTATAACTTTTTTATCATTTTTCGGCGTTTTAGCTGATCTGGGGCTCACTCTAGTAACCACGCAACTTATCAGCCAGCCAAATAACGACGAAAAAACTTTTATTAACAATCTTTTTACTCTGCGCTTTTTTTCAGCTTTGTTTTTTCTAGGATTAGCTCCGTTAGTTGTTTTTTTCATGCCCTACGAACCGATTGTTAAATTAGGTATTGCTATCATCACTCTGTCTTTTTTCTTTATCGCCTTAAACCAAATAATGGTCGGCTTATTCCAAAAGCATTTAAAAATGATAGCCGTAGCCGTAGCAGAAATTATTAGTAAAATTATATTACTAGTAGGAATGATAGTGATTGTTTACCTAAACAAAGGCTTGACGGGCATCATGATCATCTCCGTATTAGCCAGTGCTGTTAGCTTTTTTGTCCATTTTGGCTATGCGCAAAAAATAGTAAAAATCAAATTCAGGTTCGACTTTCCTCTCTGGTTAGAAATAATAAAAAAATCATGGCCACTCACTTTAACTATTGTTTTTAATTTAATCTACCTGAGAGCTGACACTCTAATTTTGTCTTTAATAAAAGATCCATCCGAAGTCGGTATCTATGGCGCTAGCTATAGAATTGTTGATTTTTTAACTACCTTGCCTTTTATGTTCTGCGGAGTAATCCTGCCTCTCTTAACTATTAGTTGGGCAAACTCACAAATAGATAAGTTTAAAAAAATTATGCAGAAATCTTTTGACGCCATAATCATTATTACTATACCAATGCTAATCGGCACTCAACTAGTATCAAAACAAATTATATCTTTAATTGCCGGAACAGAATTTATTGCATCAGGCGAAGTGCTGAAAATACTTATATTGGCCACTAGCGCGGTATTTTTTGGTTGCTTGTTTTCTCACGCCGTTATAGCGCTAGACAAACAGAAAAAAATGATTCCTTTTTATTTACTAACAGCGGTAACATCAGTCGCTGGCTATCTCTATTTCATCCCAAAATATTCATACTTTGGCGCAGCTTGGGTGACTGTCTACAGCGAACTGCTAATTGCGTTAGCTTCTTTTGTTTTGGTTGTAAAAATATCTGGACTTAGATTAAAATTAAATATTTTCTTAAAAACTTTAATTGCTTCCCTACTAATGGCGGTTGTGGTATATTTTATCCGAACAAATTTAAACATAATTCTGACTTTAATTTTGGCAATTTCCACATACCTGATTACTCTGTATTTACTAAAAGGTATTACTAAAAATGATTTTCTAAATTTAATAAATAAACCCGAATAAAAATGTTAAACCCGGTTTTGATAATTGATTCAGGCGAAAAAAAACACAAAGCTTTGTTGAGTATCTTTGACAAATTATCACAAAAAGATAATTTGTTTTATCTGCTATCCAGCAATAACTATTTAGCTAATCAATTTCATGAAAGAAAATGGCAAAAAAAACCATTATCTTTGGGTAGAGCTTTGAATTCATCAATAAGCCAATCAATCTTTTTGTGTTGCTACTGGTATTATTTACCGAAATTATTTTTTCAAATATTAAAATACAAATTAAACAAAAAAACAAAAACAATCATTTGTCTCGACTTTAAAGAAAAGGTGTTATCTGGTTTAATTGCAAAAGTTTTAAAAATAAAATTGATATGGATAGAAGAAGAAAAACCAATCAAAAAAAATATAATTAAGCCTCTATTGTGGCTTTATAAATTCAACTCACGGTCAGCTAAATTAATATCATTTTGCCAAGATCATAAACAAGGATTAATAAGTATCGACATAAAAGAAAAACAAGTATCGTTGGTTCTCCCAGGCGCAGAATCTAGCGCCTACCAAGGTAATATCTTTAACGAAATAGTTTCTGTGGAACAAAAATCCTATCATAAAAAATATTTTACCGTCGGTACTATAGTTGATTTAAACACCAATCATAATCTTGAAGCTATATTTCAGGCGATCAAAATCAGCTTGGCAGTAATTCCTAATTTACAACTAATAGTTGTTGGGGATGGAGCTGAAAGAAAAAGTTTACAGTGGCTAACGAAAAAAATGGAAATTGATAACTTGGTATGGTTTGTCGGCGAACAAGCACAATTGAAAAAATGGCTAGTTAGTTTTGATATTTATGTTGAAAGCGAAAAAAAACTATGTCTCGACAGCTTGACTGATATTCTAAAAGCGATGTCCGCTCAATTACCAGTTATTGGGCCACTTGACGCAGGATTAGAAAAGATTATCATTGAAAACAAAACTGGCACTTTAATCGAAATGAGCGATGGAGAAATGCTAGCCAGACAAATTATCAAAATACAGCAAAACAGAAAATTAAAACTACAGCTCGGCAAAAACGGTAACCAAAACGTAAAAAATAATTTTTCTCTAGAGAAAACTGTGAATTTAATTAGCGCTATTATTAACCAATGAAATTAACAATTAAAAAAAACAATTCTGGCAAACGGCTGGATATTTTTTTGACTAAAACAATAAAAGAATATTCGCGCAATCAAATACAACAACTTGCAAAACAAGGTTTGGTTTTAGTTAACGGAAAAACTATTACTCCTCATTATTTTTTAAAAACCGGTGATGAAGTACTATTCGAAAAAAAGAAAAAAATAAATGAAGAAAGAAATATAAATTTATCCTCAAATCCAAAAAAAAATATTATAAAAAAAATCAACGACAATCTTTCTAATATAAAAATTGTCGCCAAAACTAAAAATTATATAATTGTTAATAAGCCTGCTGGCTTAATTACTCATGGGGCTGAACATATTAAAAGTCAAACGCTGGCTGATTATTTTACATCCCTATATCCAAGTATAAAAAAAGTTGGCGACGATCCAAGTCGTCCAGGAATTGTCCATCGACTAGACAAAGAAGCTAGTGGCTTGATGATTGTAACAAAAACTCAAGCTGGTTTCGACTTTTTTAAAAATCTTTTCAAAAAAAGATTGATTGAAAAAAATTATACTGCTTTAGTTTATGGCAATATAGATATCAACGAAAACCAAATAACTTTCCCTATAAAACGATCTGCTAGCGGTTTTAGAATGGCGTCACTACCTTTAACTAAAAGGGGTAAAAAAAATATTGATGGACGAGAAGCTATAACTGAATTTACAGTTATAAAAAAATATATTAATTACACATTACTAAAATTAAATATCAAAACTGGACGTACCCACCAAATCAGAGTTCACTTGTCTGCCTACGGACATCCGATTGTCGGCGACAACCTATATGGCACCAAAAAAACAAAAGAAAAAAATAAAAAATTAGACTTAAAACGAATCTTTCTGGTAGCTACTCGTCTGTCTTTTACAGACATTGATGGACAACGACAAATCTACACTGTTGATTTACCAGAAGAGCTTCAGCAATTATTAAAAATAATAAAATAAATACATGATAATCTCCATAAGCGGCACTCCAGGTTCTGGTAAGTCAACCGTCGCCGAAAAACTAGCAAAAAAATTAAGCTGGCCCAGCTATTATATGGGTAAAATAAGAAGAATGAAAGCTAAATCTATCGGCATGACTCTGGCAGAATACAATAAATTAGCCGAGACAAACCCAAAAACCGACATAGACGTTGACAAATACCAAGAACAGCTTGGACAAAAGCACGATAATTTTGTTATCCAAGGACGAACTTCGTGGTTTTTTATCCCCCACTCATTGAAAATATTCATAGATGTTGATAAAACTGTCGGGGCACAAAGGGTTTTAGAACAGCTGAACAGAAAAAACGAAAGAAACGAAGACAAAAACATTTTAACAATTAATGATCTCAAAAAAAGTCATGCAAAAAGAATGGCTTGCGATAAAAAACGTTATAAAAAATATTACAACATAGCTAATGCTTTTAACAAAAAACATTATGACTATGTAATCGACACCACCGACTTAACTAAAAAACAAGTTTTCGATAATATCTATAATTTTGTTAAGAAAAAACTAAACTCCAAATAAATCCACGAGTAAAACTTGTGTCTTGTATAAAAAAGAATTCCTCCAAATGGAGGAATTCTTTTTATTGAAATGTATCTTGAAAATTATCCTAAACTTTTATTACTACCGGTAAAACCATTGGTCGTCTTTTTGTCTTAGTAAATAAAAACTGTCCAATATCATTTCTAATTTTATTTTTTATGTAATCGTCATCAGCTGGAGTGCGCTTATCATGATCTTTAACGATTTTTTTGACTTTCATTCTGGTATCTTGAATCAATTCTTTATTCTCTTTCATATAAACAAAACCTCGAGAAATAATATCTGGATTGCCGATTGGGTCGCCTGTTTTTGTATCGATTGTCGCAATAATAACTATCATGCCATCCTCAGACATAACTCGACGATCACGCAAAACGATATTTGATACATCACCAACGCCTAAGCCGTCAACCATAACATAATCAGTAATTACTTTTTCCTTAGTCATCCGACCGACTACCTCTCCTCTGACTGTTTTACTAAATTCTATTATCTGTCCATTGTCAGCGACAAAAATATTGTCTCTTGAAATGCCAACTTGTTCAGCTAAATCAGCATGCGCTTGCAAAAGATAATGATTAGCTTCAATCGGCATTATATATTTTGGCTTGATTAAACGCATCATCAATTTCAAATCTTCCTGTTTGGCGTGTCCGCCAGCATGAATATCCATCATTTCATAATGAATTACTTTCGCACCCTGTCTAACTATCATGTCTTTCAAGCTTTGAATAGTCCGTTCATTGCCTGGTATAACCGATGATGAAAAAATAACTGTATCTCCTTGTTTCAAGCTAATAGTCCGATGCTCGTTATTTACCACTCTCATCAAAAAAGCATTGCTTTCTCCCTGCGCGCCAGTACCAATAACAATCACTTTGTTGTCAGCCAAACGTCTCATTTCGTTATCACTTACCATAATCTTAGGATTGAACTTGAGATAGCCAATTTGGTGAGAAATTTCAACATTGTCATTCATGCTTCGCCCCTGCAGATATATTCTTCTACCATGCTTCTCTGCCAAATCAAATAATTTTTGAATACGGCTTAATTGTGAAGCAAAAGTGCCAATAATAATTCTACCTTCTATTTTTTCAAACAGTTTGTCCATTTCATCACCAATTGAAGATTCGGAAACTTGATAGCCAACATGAGTTGCGTCAGTCGAATCAGACATGAGAAGCATAACTCCTTGTCCACCGATTTGTGCTATCCGATTAAGATCAGCTGGTTTGTCATTAACTGGAGAATAATCTATTTTAAAATCTCCGGTATGAACTATCTTACCAACAGGACTGTCAATTATAATAGCAAAACAATCTGGTATCGAATGGTTGACTCTTAAAAATTCTATCTTAAAACTCTTGCCCAGTTGTAGTGTTGTTGCTTCATCAATTTCTTTAATCGCCAATTTCGGACACCCCCTAAACTGTTCTGCTCTTTTCCTTACTATGCCAGCAGTTAATTTGCCCATAAACATCGGTGGATTGCCTAAATCGTTCATTAAATGCGGGATTGCACCAATATGATCATAATGACCGTGAGTAATAATAATACCTTTTATCCAATCTTTTTTATCTCTCAGATAAGCTATATTAGGAATTATATAGTCAATGCCAGGCATATCTTCCTCTGGGAACTGTAATCCCATATCAATAATAATTATTTCTTTATCATATTCAATCAAGGTCATATTGCGACCAACTTCTTCTAGTCCGCCCAATACTATAACCTTTAATTTGTCGGCTGCCATGAACGTTCGTGGTTTGGATTGTCTGCTGACATATCGCCTGCCTGGAAAAACTTTTTTGTGTTTAACAATATTGGCAGTTTTAGCCATGTTTGTAGCTGTTGTTTTTGATTTGTATTTTGTTATCATATTTGTGAATTAAAATCATAAAATAATTTAAAAAATATTTTATGTTCTAGTGTTTAATTTTTGAGTTAATCTTGTGCCGATGGTGGGAGTTGAACCCACACGGACTTGCGTCCACAGCGACCTGAACGCTGCGCGTCTACCAGTTCCGCCACATCGGCAAAATTATATATAGCCTAGTTGCTGAGTAAACTAGCGCGCCTGTCTGTCTGCAGGTCTACCAGCGGAGTCTATCCCGAGTTCTCGGGACCACATCGGCAAAAACAATGTATTCGAAAAATTAGAAAAAATATTTATGCAATAACTATCCGCGTCTCACCCATCAAATCTTGATAAAAATTTAATCTACGCCAATTATCAAAAATTTTTTAAACTACCAAACTAATTTTTTACCTGTTTCAATATACCAATCTTTTACGTCAGAAAAACGATCGCGAGGCAATGATATATTTGTTATATTAAAACCTTTTATTTTTTTGCTTTGGGCGTAGATATAAATAGGATTATAAATAAAAATCGCCGGTAAATCGTTAGCTATGGTTTCTTGGAATTTTTTATATTTTTCTTTTCTTACTTCAATGTCGCCAGTTAGACGTGCATCTTCTAAGAGCTGATCTACTTCTTTGTTGGTATAATTGGCTATATTTAATCCTCCCTGCTCTGCCTGGGAAGAATGCCAAAAAGCATAAGGATCAGGATCAAAACCGACAATTTCGCTATACAACAAAATAGAATACTTTCTCTGTCTAATTACTTCATTTTGTATTTTGCCAACTGGAACCAACTTTATTTGCGTTCTTATGCTGACCGCTTCCCATGCTTCAGCTATTTTTTCTGCCAGTTTAATATATTCTGATGTTTCTACTGTAGTTAATTCCATTATTAAATATTGGCTATCCTTAATACGCCAATTGCCTAAACCTATAGCTATTTTATTTTCTGCTGATAATCTTATTTTTTCATCTTCTGAATTCAAATCTTCTTCTGCTTTTATTATTTCTTCCTCACTAATGGCAACTATTTTCCAACCAGCTTCGTCAAGTAATTTACCAGCTGTTTCAATATCGTAATTATATTTTTTTATATCGGGCGAATAAGCAAAACTGTCCGGCAAAATCGGCCCATCAATCACATTGCCGTCTTCACCCATTAGTTCTTCTACTATCTTTATTTTATCCAACGAATAACTCAGTGCTTGCCTTATTCCCAATTCTTTAACTGGGCTCTCACTTTTAAGATTAAAAAAAATCGCCGTTAATTGAGGATGATTCAATCTATGCAAATTCAAAGAATCTTGAGCTACTACTTCTTTTTTGTATTCATCCGGCAGATAACTGACTCCATCAATTAAATTATTATTTAAAGCGCTTACCATTTCAGTATAATTAACGAATGGTTTAAATGTCAGTTGCCCAACGTTCGCTTGACCATTAAAATAATCTTCAAAACTCACTAGATTATAAGATTTTAAATTACCCAATTTGTCTTTAATCAATGATTTAAACTTATACGGTCCAGTACCAATAGGTTTTAAATTTAACTCAGCCAAACTAGCAGCAGCAGGTGTAATATGTTGCCATAATTTACTTGGCAAAATACCAAAAGTTAATAAGTCTAGGAAGGCCGCATATGGTTCGGTTAAAATAAATTTTACCGTATTATCATCTATTCTTTCAATCTCCACGCCAACAAAGCTAGCTCTTAACGGCGACTTATATTGAGCATCTTTAATAGCATTAAAAGTAAATAAAACGTCATCTACTGTCAGCGTTGAACCATCGTGAAATTTAACATCATTTCTTGTTTTTATAATATAGCTTTTATTATCGGGACTAATTTCATAATGACTAGCTAAATCTTCGGTTAACTGTCCGCTTTCATTTCTTTTAAATAATGAAGAATAAATTAAACTTGATAAATCATCATCAACATCGCTGACATTCGCATAAAGAGGGTTGATATATTTAGGCGTACCAACAACACCTTCTATGTATTCTCCACCAACTGCTGGCACTGTTTCCAAATGAGTAATATAAAATCTTGCTCCCAAAAAAATAGAGCTAACCAATATCACTGCCAGACATAGGCGGACAATCAAAAGATCTCTATCTGTGTAATATTTTTTGATATGCCTTAATTGCCGAAAGCTAGGCAATCTTTTTTTTGACAAAGAAAAAACTAATTTTTTATCAAGCTCTAATTGATATTGCTGATTTTTCAATGATTCGTTTTTGTTTAATTTCAAAAGCCAGCGTTTAAAATACCAATAAAAATTTAGCCAAATTTTTCTAGCTTTATTAAACAAAACGTTTTTTTTATTACTTAATGAGTCCACTTTTAAAAATTAAAAGTTATTCACTTAAAAATAAAGTTTAGCTGGCATAATTTATAATGCCTGCGAGTGAAGCAAGGAAGAATAATATACTAAGTATTATTGTAGCAATAAATAGCTTTTTTTCCAAACCACGTTTGGTTTTATAGACATTACTAGAGCCACCAAAAATACCCGACAAACCAGTACCGCGAGATTGCATTAGTATAGTAACTATAAGCATAATAGCGATAACCATCTGAATTATTTGATAAGTTTTTATGCTCATATTATTTTATTTCCTCAATAATTTTAGCCAAGACCTTTTTATTGTTTTCCGCCAAATCAGCCAAAATTTTTCTATCAATTTCAATTTTTTTATTTTTCAAAGCATTAATAAATCTAGAATAAGAAAAACCATACTCGCGAACGAAAGCTCCAATCTTAATATGCCACAAAGCTCGTCTAACTCGCTTCTTTTTTTTGCGATCAACATAAGCATGCACACCTGCTTTTATCACAGCTGTTTTGGCTAAACGGATAAGTTTTTTTCTGCCCCACTTGTAGCCCTTAACCTTTTTTAATAGTTTTTTTCTTTTCTTGACATGAGTTGTACCTCTTTTTACTCTCGGCATACAATATATTGAATTATTTTTGAATTAATTGTCTAATTGTTTTTATGCCAGTTTTATGCGCATTAACATCGCGTCTTTTACGTCTAGTGATAGTACCTGACTCTCGAGCATTAAAATGATTCTGCCCGGACTGACGATGTATTACTTTACCATTTTTTGTCACTTTAAATCGTTTGGCAGTAGCTTTATGAGTTTTTATTTTTGGCATATTATATAATTAACTAATAACAAAAAACAGGCAAATACGCCTGATTCCCGTATTTTAGATTATTACTTGTTGACGAGTATTATATTAAACCTTCCTCCCTGTTTTGTCAAGGCCTGCTCAATCTCAATATTCAATGAATCATCCTGCTTAATGCTATTAACAAATTTATTAACAACTTCAGTCGCTCTCTCTGGATGTCCTTTTTCTCTGCCTTTCATTATTATTTCCACTTTCAATTTGCTTCCTTTAGCTAAAAACTTCTTGGCTTGCTCAACTCTAAAATCAAAATCATGCTGACTAATCCGAACTGACAGCCTAACACCTTTCAAATCAGCTTTTTTCTGTTTTGACTTTTGCTTTTGAGCCTCCTTGTCTTTTTTGTATTTAAATTGTCCAAAATCCATTATTTTAGCTACTGGTGGATTGCCTTTAGGATTAACCTCCACTAAATCCGACTCGGCTTCCTGTGCCATGGCTAACGCTTTTTCAACCGACACCACGCCGACATTATTGCCATCTTCGTCAATTAGAAAAACTTCCGGAATTCTAATCTGATTATTAATCCGAAATTTTTTTTCATTATCTATTGGTTTTGGTCTTCTATAAACTCTTCGCATATATTTATGAGCGGGTAACGGGAACCCACCTGCGCTAAAGCTTCGGCGGGCGAGACTCAAATCAATTCACAAAAAATCAATAATCATCTCATCGAATCTTAATAAAATTATGAGCGGGTAACGGGAATCGAACCCGTATTTCTACCTTGGCAAGGTAATATAATAACCATTATACGATACCCGCCTACATCAAAGCTTCAACGGGTAAACCCGCCAAAAACTTTTGCTGACGATATTTTTAATTCTTAATTACTAAAATGTGCCGCGGGAGGGAATCGAACCCTCACTCCGTTTAAAAGGAATTGGATTTTAAGTCCAACGCGTCTACCAATTCCGCCACCGCGGCAAAAGCTAACTGAAAATTTCTCACACAACTTGAGGTGGAGATGGTGGGAATTGAACCCACGTCTAATAAAAACTCAAAGACATTTTTACGAAAATATTTTGATTTTAAATTTTACTGTTATCATAAAAACCAAACAAAACTGATAACAGCTAGCTCTATTAGTTTAAACCAACCAGCTAAAGCGACCGATTGATCGATTCTAATTAATGACACCCGAAATTCGGCTATTAGAAATCGCCGGTCGGATGGTTGCGGCTTGTATTAAGCGGCAACAGGTACAAAAACCGGCATGCTAAAAGCAGCTTGGGTTTTTGCTAATAAGTTTTTTGCACTTATTTTAATTCGATGTGATTAACGTGACAATCGAAATACACGTTTCGAATGCTTTTTGAGAAATTTTATTATCGATGCCTAGCATCCCCAAATACAAATATTCAATTTTCAATTTACACAACCTCGCCAAGCGACGCGGGGCGGGCAGTTCTCAATTTCTTCTTTATTTCATCTTTAATTTTTCTATCGGTTTCTCTTTTTTTTATCGCTTCGCGCTTATCATATTTTTTCTTTCCGCGAGCTAGAGCAAATTCCAATTTAATTAAACTACGCTTAGTATATATTTTAAGAGGCACCAATGTCAAGCCTTGCTCAGCTTTCTTGCCCACTAAACGATTAATTTCTCTCTTCTTGATTAACAATTTTCTTGACCTATCCGGATTGTAATCTTTAATATTGCTAGCATGCTTATACAAAGAAATATGGGCATTTGTTAAATTTACTTCTGGCAAAAGTTTTTTTGTTCTTTTCAAAGTTACATAACTGCCTTTCAGGCTGACTTGTCCGCTTCTAATCGCTTTTACCTCATGACCAAATAAAACTATCCCGGCTTCATATTTATCCAGAATCTCATAATCAAATCCTGCTCGTTTGTTAACTGCTAAAACTGCCATACTATTTCCATGATTTTAATAAGTCTCTATTAATTTCATTAACTTCATC
>CAZKKV010000007.1:22678-35663 GCA_964553705.1 uncultured Gammaproteobacteria bacterium | reverse complement strand
AAAGACTATAGTAGAAACGATATCGCCCGTGGTTAATGAAATTAAATATGCTTTAAGTACTTTTCAAAATAATGGTAGCGATAAAGTTGAAAAAATAGTGTTAACTGGCGGATCGGCTTTGTTGCTGAATTTGCCTGGTTATTTATCAAAAATATTAAATTTAAATGTTATTGTCGGCAACCCATGGAACAGGGTGTCTTATCCAATTGATTTAGAGCCGTCATTAAACGAATTAGGTCCGCGTTTGGCTATCGCCATAGGTTTGGCGATGAGAGAAATAGAATAATTATGTCCAAAATAAATTTTCTCAAAACAAAAGAAAGTTCAGAAGAAAATGATGATACTGATAATCAAGGCGCTAATAATCGTCAACGTCAAAACATAGACTGGTCTAATCCAAAAGAAACTGACTCAAAAAAAGAAGATGCAAAAAAAGCTAGTTTTTTAGGGTTGTTCAAAAAAGAAAAAAAAGCAGCGATTGAAGGAGGTGGTTTAAAAAATATCAAGTTATCCCGTAAGAAAGTTTTACGAGCCATAAAAGAAGAAAGCAAACAGAATTTGTTGAATAAAAAAGACAAGCCTGCTCGACGAAATGAAATGAAGAATTTTTTTAGAAATTTTTTTAGAAAAACCAATTTTAAAAATAGTTTGTTTAATTACCAAAAATTTTTTCACAAAGAAAAGGAACAAAGAAAAATTTATAAAAAATTAAACGAAGTTAAAAATGACATAGGCGACTCAAAAGAAGCGCCGAAAGTAACAGAAAGTAGGGGAGAAGCTGTAAAAGCTGTTGATATTAAAGAAATAGCAAAAGAAAAGATTTTGTTACCAGAGCAAAAAGATATTTTAAATAGAGTTGATGATAGTCAGACGGCGGGAAAAAAAGAAGAAAAGAAAATAGAAAAACAGCCAGAAGCAGAATGGTACAATCCAGATGTATTGGATTCAAATTTAATCAAAGGAGAAGTAATTAGTTTTTTTGATTGGAAGAAAAAAATTGTTGTTTTAGTGGGATCAATTGTGACGTCTTGTTTGCTGATTGCAGTAGTTTATGGTGGATTATTTTACTACGAAAAGATGCAAGAAGCAGAAGGCGAGGCAGTCTATAATAAAATTTTAGATTTAGACAAAAAGATTGAGCAAAAAAAAGAAGGTTTGGAAGAAATTTTATCTTTTCAAAAAAGATTAAAGCTAGTCTCTAGTTTATTGGATGAACATGTCTACTGGAACAACTTTTTCGGTTTTTTAGAAAAGCATATTATTGAAAGTGTTTACTTTGTTAATTTTATTGGTGATACCAAAGGTGTATATGGCATAGAAGCAATTGGTCAGGAATATAAAAATATCGTTGAACAGGTTGAAGCTTTTCGGACAGATAAACTGACAGAAAAAGCAGAAGTAAAAGAAGGGCAAATTGCAAAAGGTAAAACGAGCGATGGTGTAAAATTTAATCTTGAATTAACCGTCAATTCGGATATTTTTAAAAAAACGGATTAAAAAATATGCCTGAACAAAACAAAAAAGAAGAAATGAAAGAAAAAATTAATAAATTTTTAATAGATTATTTTTTTTGGGTTAATTTATCAATCGTTTTTATTGTTTTACTGTCTGGGGCATGGTTGTTTATTGTACCAAAATATCAAAAAGTTGTTATGAAAACCGTTAGTCCTAAAATAGAAATGGAAGAAAAATACTCTGCAAAGAGCAGTGATTTAGCAAAAATAGAAAAATTAATTAGCGCTTATAACAATGTCAGCCAAAAAGATAAAGATAAAGTTTATTTAATTATTCCAGACAAACCAGAGGAAGAAGAATTAATAAGAGAGATGGAAGTTATTGCTCAAAAAAGCGGACTTATTTTGGAGTCGGTTAGAGTCGAAAAAGTCGAAGAAAAAACTTCTATAAAAACAACTTATTTTAATCAACCGAAAGGGGATGAAACTGTAAAAAAGTTACCTCAAGGCATCGGTACCGTTGAGATAGAAATGAATTTAATTGGTACAAGTTACTATACGTTAAAAGAATTGTTGAGGATTATAGAGAGTTATCCTCGTTTACTTGATATTAATGAAATTAATTTTGACCCAGATAAAGAAACAACTCGTTTAAAAATTACTACTTATTACATAAAGAGTTAATATTAAATATGTTAACACCAAAACAATTACCAAAACATAAAATATATATTTATATCAGCGTTATGTCTTTAATGGTTTTTGGTACGCTTTTTTTACTGTATCAAAGTCATGAAATGACTGTTAAAAGGACGCCGATAATTTTTGACATTCCGGCAGAGTCTGTTAGTAAGAATCAAGTGGTTGACAAAAAAGAAGTAGTTAAGGAGCAAATAGATGTGGTTGTTTATAAAGATACAGACAATCAATCTGTAGAGACAGTGAAAGTCGATGGGTTTGATATTTTGAGTAGTAGTAAATACAGAGCACTTCAAGAGCAGATAACAGTTAATAATCAAAATCAAACAACGGGTAGACGAAATCCTTTTGAGCCTTAGATTTTATAAAAATAATTATGGACAAACAGGAAGAACTGTTAAATTTATTAGTTAAACAAAATTTATTGTCTCAAGATCAAGTAGGAAAGATAAAGCAATCAAAAGAATATGATTCTGGCGCATTAGAAAACTACCTGGTTAAAAATAAATTTGT
Organism: uncultured Gammaproteobacteria bacterium; assembly: GCA_964553705.1. Lineage (GTDB taxonomy): Bacteria > Patescibacteriota > Patescibacteriia > Patescibacteriales > GWC2-42-12 > CAYXNZ01. Next base: position 32,997 of record CAZKKV010000007.1, on the reverse strand, counting down.
TGATAGAGAAAGCTTGGTAAAAACGAAGGCTAACGTTTTGAATTTACCATATGAAAATTTTTTTGGGCAGAGAATGAAAGAGCAGGCATTGAGTCTGATTCCAGCCGAAGTGACAAAAAATTACCGACTGATATGTTTTGACAAGATCAATGATGTTTTGAAAATCGGTTTAACTGATCCGAATAATTTTAAAGCTATTGAGGCGATTGATTTTTTGGCCAAGAAAGAGAATTTGAAGGTTAATTATTTTTTAATCTCAGAAGATAGTTTTGATTATGCTTTTAAACAATATCAGACTTTGAATAAGGAGGTTGACACGGCTCTTAAATCAAGAGAAATAGAAGAAACGGAAACTGAGATTAAAAAACAAGACGAGAATCAGACAGAGGATATTACTAAAAGTGCGCCAGTAGCTAAAATAGTGTCAGTTATAGTCAGACATGCCGTTGAAGGCGGTGCTAGTGATATTCATATTGAGCCAATGCATCAAGAAAGCCGAGTTAGATATCGAATAGACGGCGTTTTACATACATCGCTGGTTTTACCGAAGCAAGTACATGGTGCTATCGTGGCACGCATAAAAGTTTTGGCTAATTTAAAACTTGATGAAACGAGAATTCCTCAAGATGGTAGAATAAGGATGTTGTTTGACAGTAAAGAAATAGATTTGAGAATTTCAGTTTTGCCACTTCTTGGTGAAGAAAAAGTGGTAATGAGAATTTTAGATGTTTCTCGAGGTGCGCCAACCATGAAAGATTTGGGTTTTATTGGACGGGGAGCAGAGATTATCAAGAAGAACATGGTAAAAACTGATGGTTTACTTTTGATAACTGGTCCGACGGGGTCAGGTAAATCAACTACACTTTTTTCAATTTTAACTGTTCTAAACAAGGAAGGCGTAAATATCGTTACACTTGAAGATCCGATTGAATATTTTATCAAAGGAATTAATCAGTCCTTGATTAGACCAGAAATAGGTTTTACTTTTGCTTCGGGTTTAAGGTCGTTATTAAGGCAAGACCCAGATATAATTATGGTAGGTGAAATTCGCGATAACGAAACGGCTGAGTTATCTATACACGCCAGTTTAACTGGGCATTTAGTTTTATCTACTCTGCATACCAACGATGCTTTGGGGGCTATCCCAAGATTAATAGATATGGAAGTTGAACCTTTTTTATTGAGTTCCACTTTGAATACTATTATAGCGCAAAGATTGGCTAGAAAAATTTGCTTAAAATGTAAAACAGAAGAGCATTTATCAGACGAGGTGTTAAAGGATGTAAAAGATGAAATAAAAAAACTTCCACCGAACAGCATTGAAAAATTAATCCCAAATTTTAATATAAACAAAATGAAATTTTATAAAGGGAAGGGTTGTTCTTATTGTGGGCACAAAGGATATGAAGGTCGAGTGGCTTTGACAGAAATTTTAGATATAGATGACGACATTAAAGACGCTATAATGAACAAACAAAAAGTTTTGAGAACTGAGGATGTTAGACAGAGTCAAGGATTTATTACTATGAAGCAGGATGGCATAATAAAAACCTTGATGGGTATAACATCAATGGAAGAAGTTTTAAGTTCAATTCACGATGAATAATTAAACATAATATTATGGCTAAAAAAAAGATAAAAATTTTATTAGTTGAAGACGATTCGTTTTTACTAAATATGTATGCCACTAAATTTGAAATTGAAAATTTTGAAGTGGTGGTAGCAGAAGACGGAGAAAAAGGTTCTAAAGCAGCAGCCGCAGAAATGCCAGATATTATTCTGCTAGACATTATGTTGCCAAAAATGGACGGGTTTGATGTTTTGAAGCAGATTAAAAGCAATCAAGCAACAGCTAACATTCCTGTTATACTTTTAACCAATTTAAGCCAAAAAGACGATATTAATAAAGGATTGTCTTTAGGGGCGGTAGATTTTCTAATCAAAGCCCACTTTATGCCTTCAGAGGTTGTAGAAAAAATAAAAAAGATTTTAAACAAATAACAATTAATTATGGAAGTGCCTTCAATTTTATTAAATAGAATATTATCTGAAGCGGCAAAGAAAAAAGTGTCTAGTCTGCATTTGATGGTTGGTAGTTTGCCAATGGCCAGAATCGACAATCAATTAACTCCTTTTGCCGGGACAGAAATTATTACTAAAGAAATATTGGCTAAAATAATTGATAATTTGCTAGATGATAAGGAAAAAGAATCATTAAAATTAAATAAATCAATTGAGACGGTAAAAACGGTGGCTGGAAATTTTAGATTCAAAGTAAATATATTTTTTCAAAAAGAAATGCCAGCTATTTCCTTTCATTATATTTCAGAAAGTATAAAAAATTTAGACGAATTGGGCGTTCCGAAGTCATTTATCGAATTAGTCAAAAAAGATTCAGGTCTTTTGATAATCGCTGGCGTCTATGGCTCGGGTAGAACGACAACTGCTGCGGCGTTTATTGAGGAAATTAATAAATCAACCAACAAAAACATAGCAACAATTGAGAATCCAATTGAATATCTCTTTGTTGGTAAAAAAAGTATTATTACCCAAAGACAAGTGGGTATGGATGTTAATTCAGTCGTTGAGGGATTAAGTTTTTGTTTAAGAGAAGATGTTGATTTAGTTTATATCAACGGCATAAAAAAAGAAGAAATAATCGTAGAAGCCATGCCTTTGATTGTTGAACTGGCTGCTGGTAATTGCTTGGTTTTTTTAGAATTAAATTCCGATAGTTCGGTCAGAACAGTTGAAAAATTAATTTCTTGTTTACAGAAGAAAACAGTGGAAGCGGCTCGGTACGACATAGCTGATATTTTGCTTGGTGTAATTATCCAGAAATTAATAACTAAAAAAGGAGGCGGTTCAGTGTTGGCTAGTGAGATATTAATAAACAATTCAGCCGTAAAATCGTTAATTAGAGAAGGTAAGACCGCTCAAATAGAAAATATTATTCAAACTTCCAGACAAGAAGGCATGATTAGTATGGAAAAGGCTTTGGCTGATTTAGCTGACAGTGGGATTATTAATTAAATTTTTTTGATAACACATGGCTTTTTATAAATATCGGGCGATTGATAAAAATAAAAAAACAAAAGAGGGTTTAGTAGAAGCCGCCAGTAAGGATTTTGCTGTGGAAACACTTCGAGAACAAGGATTGTCAATTGTTTCAATTACTGAGACAGCGCGTAGAGGAACAATAAGTTTGTCTATAATAGATAGAATAAAGCAAAAAGATATAGTTATTTTTTCTAGGCAGTTTTCAGTAATGATTTCAGCCGATGTAGCAGTAGTACAAAGTTTAAAGATATTAATTGAACAAACAGCTAATTTGAAATTTAAAATAATAGTGTCAGAGATAGCTGATGAAGTGGATGGCGGGTCTAAGTTATCTGATGCTTTAGCAAAAAGGTCGAAAGTTTTTTCTAATTTTTATGTAAGCGTAATTAGATCTGGCGAAACTTCCGGTAAGTTGGATGAAGCATTGAATTATTTAGCTGATGAAATGGAAAAAGACTACGACATGATGAGTAAAATAAAGGGAGCGATGATTTATCCAATTTTTGTATCAGGCGGACTTTTGGTTGTTGGTACAGTAATGATGGTTTATGTCGTACCTAAATTGACCGATATTTTAACTGAGACTGGAACTGAGCTGCCGTTAACGACTAAAATTTTAATTGGCACCTCTGGTTTTATGTCAGAATCATGGTGGATAATTTTAATTTTTTTAGTTATTTTTTTTACTGCATTTAGATTATATATAAGCAAACCCAAAGGTAGAAAACAATTTGATTATCTTAAGCTAAAACTGCCGATTTTCGGTCGATTGCTCCAGTTGATATATTTAGTAAGGTTTACTAGGTCAATGCAAACTTTAATTATTGGCGGAGTGACGATTTCCAAAAGTCTAGAGGTGACTTCAGATGTGGTTGGTAATGAAATATATAAGCAATTAATTAACAGCACGATAAAAGAGGTGGAAGAAGGAAATTCTATATCCAATGTGTTTCTATCAAGCAAGGAGATTCCAAAAATGGTTTCACAAATGTTGGCGGTTGGTGAAAAGACGGGCAAAATAGACGTTATATTGGAGCGTATTACGGATTTTTATTCTAGGGAAATAAATAATATCGTTGCTAATTTAATGACTTTAATGGAGCCGATAATAATGGTTGTTATGGGTGTGGCCGTAGGAATTATGGTGGCGGCTATTATTTTACCGATGTATAATATGGCGGGTCAATTTTAAATTTACCAGTTGGTCTATTTACAAAAAATTAAAATTTTATATATATATAAAAAAAATTAAAGTTACTTAATTATGAAAAAAATACAAAAAATAAATTCCGGTTTTACTTTGGTTGAGCTGTTGGTCGTGATTAGTATTATCGGATTATTGTCTTCTTTCGCAGTGGTTTCATTGAATAGTGCCAGAGGAAAAGCCAGAAATGCGTTAAGAAGAGGTGATATGTCACAGATACGAACCGCATTAAATCTTTTTTATGATGACAATCTAAGTTTTCCAATTTGCGGTAGTTGGGATGATGGCGATGAAGATTTTGGCGCTTCAGTTGAGGCAGGGTCTACTTGTTATAACACAACATTAACTGCGGCATTAACTGGTGGAACCAGACCGTTTATGGGTGTAATGCCAGTAGATCCCAAAAATCCGTCTAACGATCCTAGTGTCAGTAATATTTATTTGTATAGGTATGTCAGTGATAATAAAGGTAGCATGTATGCGCTAGTTTACAGAGTTGAAGAAAATGAAGTTTTACAGAACATAAGAGGTTGGTAAAAATTTTATAAATTACTTATTTTATGGTATAATGTGGATAAGTAAAATTTTTATTTATAATAATAATTTTTAGATATTTATTATTAATTATTAATTCACGGCTTTATCCCCATGCTTGTCAGCTAAGTCTGGGCGTCAATGGTGCGTGTGAAACTGAAAGGAGGTGAAATATGAAAAAACAAAAAGGTTTTACTCTAATTGAATTGTTGGTTGTCATTGCTATTATTGGTTTATTATCTACTTTAGCGGTAGTAGCATTGAATAATGCTCGGCAGAAATCAAGAGACGCCAAGCGTGTTTCCGATGTTAAGCAAATTCAAACTGCATTAGAATTGTATTACAATGACGCTAACGCTTACCCAACAACAGGAGCAGTAGTTACTGGTGGAACGATTACTTATGGAGACACTACTTATATGCAAATAGTACCATCTAATCCATCACCTATGGCTGATGGAAGTTGCCCGGGTGACGATTATAGCTATGTTAATACCAGTGCAAATACATATACCTTGGTATATTGTATCGGTGGTATCGCTGGAGGCTTGGATGCTGGTACTCATACTGCCACGCCAGCTGGCATATCAAATTAGTGAATCTTTAAAAGGCCTATTAAAGGTTTAATAAGCAGGGGCGATTATATCGCTCCTGCTTTTGCGTATGACAGCTATCTAATTATAAGGTATAATTTAGACATGAAGAAGGAAAAAATAAAAAATTTTATTAACAGCCTTTTAGATATTAATGTTTTGGCTATTATTATTTTTACACCATTGTATTTTGCTTTTTTTCAGGAAAACTATAGTATTTTTGAATTAAATAAAATCGTTTTATTTAGATCTTTATTATTATTATCAATTATTTTGTATGTAGCTAAAGTTTTTTTAGAAGGTAAAGTCAGGACAAAAATTAATTTTGGACTTTTTTTGTTTGTAGCGTTTGCGATTACATCGTTTTTTGTAAGTTCTTATTATTCTATTCATCCAAAATTAAGTTTTTGGGGTAGTTATGCCAGGCAACAGGGTTTTTATAGTTTAATTAGTTACGTGTTGTTTTTTTGTCTTTTGATATTATGTTTTGATAATTTTAAAAAAATCAAAAAAGCGATTATAGCAGTAATAGCCAGTTCAACTATAGCTTGTATTTACGGCATTATTCAGTATTTTTATTTGGATCCGTTGAATTGGAAGGAGGCAACGATTTTTACTAATCGAATTTTTTCCAGTTTGGGTCAACCTAATTTTTTTGGTCATTTTTTGTTGTTAACCATTCCTTTGTCTATCTATTCCCTTTTTTGCTTATCTAAAAAATTTATTTATAAATTATTTTTACTATTGATAATTTTTGGACAGTTGGCGTGTTTAATTTTTACTTATAGCCGATCGGCTCTTCTTGGTTTTGTCGCCGGGTTATATGTTTTTTTAGTATTATGGCTAGTTGCCAAAAGAAGAAAAAAGATTGCGATTAGTTTAATTTTGGTTGGTTTTGTTTTTTGTTCAATTATAATTGTCGGCAGTATTTTTTATACAAAAAATGGTCATATTGATGATTCCAATTATGATTTAAATTTTGTAAGCCGAATAAAAAGTAATTTTGACTTATCTAGCGGTTCTACTAAAATGAGATTATTGTATTGGCAAGCGGCTGTTAGGGAAATTAAAACAGCTTCGCCGAAAAGACTTCTGATTGGTTATGGTCCAGAAACGCTATCAACTGTTTTTTCAAAATATTACACGCCAGAATGGGGTATATATGAAAAAATAAATTCTTATCCAGATAGGGCTCATAATATAATTTTTGATACAATATTAGCTTTTGGCTTATTTGGGCCTGTCTTGTTTTTTCTTTTTTCTGGTTATCTGGCAACACAAATTTATAGATATGTAAAAATAAATTTTTATAAGCAAAACAAAGAATTTTGGCTAGTGTTGACAATATCTGCTTTATTGTTCGGTCATTTTATAAATTTATTATTTACTTTTTCAACCACAGCCATTAATGTTTATTTTGTTTTAATGTTGGCAATATTAGTGTTTTTATTAAATCAGTATAATCAGAGTAAAGAATTGGCGATTAAATTAACTAAAATTTCTCGAATAATAATTTTTATTTCAGTTTTTACTGTTTGTTTTTTGTTCATTTTTTACCAAAACATCAATGAATTATTGGCAGATTATTATTATATGGAAGTAAAATTAGCGGAAAAGAATGGTGATTGCGGTTTAGTTTTGGATAATATGGAAAAAGTCATAAATTACAGTCCAGTTAGAACTTTTTATCAGGAGAGATATCTGTATCATTATTTGAATTGTTTTGGAGCAAATGAAAATCAAGAAGCACAGAATAAGATGCACGACAATTTGGTTTGGATGCTTAACACTATTAAATCAGAAGAATATCAATTTTTTACTGTTTTGAATATGGCGCACGCTGAATCATTGTTAGGTTATTATATTAATCCAGCATATTACGGTGCGGCTGAAAGGAATTATACCAGCTTGATACAATTAAACCCTTATTTTACTCAGCCGGCAAAAGATTTTGCTAAAATGAAATTGTGGCAAAATGATTATGAGCAGGCAATTAATTACGCCAAACAGGCGATAGACGCGGCACCGTCGCTTGACCACGAAAATCTAAATGAAGAACATTCTAGGGAAATAAAAAAAGAGCTAATTGGAATTTATGATATTTTAGGTGCTGCTTACGAGGGTCAAGACAATAGTCATGAAGCCTTGATAGTATATGAAAATATTCTCAAAATAGACCCTTTTTATTTATTAGTTTATAAAAGAATAGCCGATATTTATTATCGACAGGGTGATATTGGCAAAGCAATTTTTTATAATAAAAGAGGATATATGTTAAATCCGAGAGATTATGCCTGGCCATATGCCATTGCTTTGCTTTATCAGGATATTAATGACAAAGAAAGCGCTTTTGAGTATGCCAGCCAAGCGATAGCTCTTAGTTCGGGCAATCAGGAGGTAACTAAACTTTTAAATGAATTATAAATATGTTTAATTTGATTTTATTTTTTATCTTTATTTTCGGTTTAATTATTGGTTCTTTTTTAAATTGCCTGATTTGGCGTTTGCATAAAGAAGAAAGTTTGTGGGGCAGATCATATTGTCCAAAATGCAGGAAGCAAATTGCTTGGTATGATAATATTCCTGTTTTAAGCTTTGTTTTATTAAAAGGGAAGTGTCGGCACTGTAGAAAGCCAATATCATTTCAGTATCCGTTGGTAGAATTAATTAGCGGACTGTTGTTTGTAATAGTATTTTGTTTTAATTATAAATTACAAATTACAAATTACGAATTCATAATTCTTAATTCTAAATTCATAATTCAATTATTTCGGGACTGGTTTATTATTGCTGTGATGATTGTTGTGTTTATTTACGATCTAAGATGGTATTTAATATTGGATATTGTTGTTTTGCCGACATGTATAATTGTGTTAATTTTTAATCTAATAATCGGTGAATTTAGCTGGTTAAACTTGGCTATTTCTGGTATAATAGGAGGTAGTTTTTTCTTAATTCAATATGTGGTTTCGAGAGGAAAATGGATTGGTGGAGGTGATATTAGACTGGGTTTATTGATGGGTCTAATATTGGGCTGGCCGAATATCCTAGTGGCTATAATATTGGCATATTTTATGGGTTCCATAGTTGGAATTAGTTTAATATTAGCCAAAAAAAGACAATGGGGTTCGCAGTTACCTTTGGGTGTTTTTCTGGCGCCAGCAACAATTATTGTTTTATTTTGGGGTAGCAGAATAATAAATTGGTATATGAATTTATTATAAATAATTTTTAAGATAAACATGATTATAAAAAAAACTATTTTTATACTAATTGTTTTATCGATAATTACTGTGGCTATTTTTACTTTGTTTTATGCTTATAAAAACGAAGAGGCATTAGAAGAAAAAAGTCGAGAAATAAACAGGGAAATTGATACTAAGCAAGAACAGTTGAATAATGATGCAAGGAAACAGATGTTAAATATTTTAGAAGAACTTGATAGGCAAGTAGCCAGTAGTTCTTTAAGTCGAGAAAAAACATTAGATATATTAGAGAATCTTGATATTCAGACAAATGATGATACTGATACTAAAGAAGAAATATTAAGAAAGTTAGAGGAGTTAGATAAACAAGATTCTTCTGGTCTTTAATTAAAATTTATGAAAAAACATTTTATTATTGCATTATTTTATTCTTTTTTAACTCTTGGTTTATTTTTTTCCATACAGTCTCTTTTTGCTTGGACAAATCCGACTCTAAGTCCGCCACTTACTAATATTAGTCCAGCAATTAACGAAGGCACGACTACTCAAGTTAAAGACGGCAGCCTAGGTATTACTGGCAATCTAACTGCGCCGATACTCTATGACTCTAATAATACCGGCTATTATGTTGACCCAGCCGGAATATCTAATATGTACCAAATTAGAGGCGCAGGTCCAATTGCTTCTTTTGGTCCAGGTTCCACATCTGCTTCACGGGGTCTTACTTGGGATTCTGGTGGTTCAACGTCATGGGATCTTCTGACCCTGGAAAATGATAACGGAACTCAGTTTATAATTCAAGGTGATGGCGATGTTCATGCTAAAAAAATTTATGATAAAGATAATACTGAATATTATATTGATCCAGCCGGGACATCTGTATTAAATAGCACAACTTTGAATGGAAAAATAAATAGCGCTGGAGCAGAATCAACTTACGGATCATTAACAATCAATGGAACAAAAAACGGTTGGGCAGGAATTAACTTTAAAAGTGGCAGTACTAATTATGGTACATTAATGGTTCACCCAGATTATCAGGGATTTTATAATAACGGAGATAGTGGATGGGACTGGTATTGGGCGAATGGGGTTTTGTCTGCCGGTTCTGTACCTTGGGCGAGAATAACTGGAGCACCGAGCATTCCATCATGTAGTAATCTTCAGTATATCACTAATAGGCATGGAAATACTGGACCATGCTCTACGTGGTGTAGCACATTGGGATTAACCTGTGTTATTGGTCATAATGCTGGGACATGGGGTTCAGCTACAGTATCATGTGCAAGCTGGGCACCAGTATGTATTTGCAGAGAATAATTGGTGTGTAAGCATCCCAAGTTTTGACGAGGTGTTCAGTACGCAAGTTTTCAATCGTTTATACTTTATTTTAGCTTGATACGTGGCTCTTTTATTTTTTATAAATAATCATGAAAAAACATTTTATTATTGCATTATTTTATTCTTTTTTAACTCTTGGTTTATTTTTTTCCATACAGTCTCTTTTTGCTTGGACAAATCCGACTCTAAGTCCGCCACTTACTAATATTAGTCCAGCAATTAACGAAGGCACGACTACTCAAGTTAAAGACGGCAGCCTAGGTATTACTGGCAATCTAACTGCGCCGATACTCTATGACTCTAATAATACCGGCTATTATGTTGACCCAGCCGGGACATCTGTATTAAATAGCACAACTTTGAATGGAAAAATAAATAGCG
>CAZKKV010000007.1:0-22578 GCA_964553705.1 uncultured Gammaproteobacteria bacterium | reverse complement strand
GGGGTTTTGTCTGCCGGTTCTGTACCTTGGGCGAGAATAACTGGAGCACCGAGCACACAGAGTGTTTCGTGCAACTGGGTTGGCTGGCAAATGCCTGTTCCTACTAGTGAATGTAGTATAACTTCTTATTGGCATGAAGGTCGTCCTTGTAATGGATGTCCAAATTGTTCGGATTATAATTGTGTCGCAAACAGTTGGTCTGCTTTGAATTTTTATTGTTCAAGTGGAATTATTAGCCAAGTTAATACTCAGAGTACAACATATTATACTTGCAAATATGTTCCTTTTGTAGGATTTTAATTAAAATTTATAAAAAAACAGTTTTTAATTGCTATAACCTTATCTGTTTTAACTCTTGGTTTATTTTTTCATGTAGTTGTAGTGTATTTTAAACTGTTATTATAGATTTAAATTAATTTATTAAATAAAAAATTATGTATTCAATAAAACAACTAATAACGATTGTTATTATCGTTGCTATAGTCTTTTTTTGTCTGGGTTATATTATTTCTTTACCAACGAATAAAACAAGCTTGAATAATACAGTAGGACAAAACACTTATCAAGCTGGCTGGGAAGCGGCTAAACAAAGATTGGCAGAAACTGGTTTTGCGCCGATAATGGAAGGTATGGAAATTAGCGCTGTCAGCGGAGAAGTCAAACAAATTCAAGAAAATAAAATTAGTTTAAAAATTCAACCACTATTACCTTTAGCTGACCCCGATTTAGATAACAGAATCATTGAAATAGATAGTAACATAAAGATTTATCAACTAGAAGAAAAAGACAATAATGAATATCAGGAAGAACTAAATGGATTTAATTTAACGATGCAAAGACAAATGGAAAATTCTGAATTAAATCAAGAAATGATTATGCCACCAGAACCATTTACTAAAAAAGCAGCAAGTTTATCCGATATTAAGGTAGGCGCGCAAATTAATGTTGAAGCAGGAGAAGATATAAAAAATCTAAAAGAATTTGATGTAATAACGATAACTATTCAGTTTATACAAAATATTTTATGATAATATTTTTAAAACTAAAAACTTGGTTGATAGCCCTCAGTATTGTTGTCTTGGGTACTAGTTTAAGTTTGATGATTGTTTATTTTGAACAAAGCCAAATGATAAAAAAAGTTGAAGCCAGTTCGGGAGACAATGTGTCTGGCTATGCTTGGAGTGAAAATTTTGGTTGGATTAGTTTTAATTGTTCAAATGATAGTTCGTGTGGAACGATTGATTATGGTGTTAACGTAGATTCAGATACTGGAAATTTTTCTGGCTATGCTTGGGGTGCTAATACTGGCTGGATTGATTTTTCACCAGTTGGGCCTTATCCAGAGGATCCACAAAATTTTGTAAACTACAATAGCGTGACTGGCGTCGTGACTGGCTGGGCAAAATTTTTATCTTTAGGTGATGATGGTTGGCTGAAAATGAGTGGAGCATGGAACAATGGAGTGGCTATTGATAGTAATGGTGATTTTTATGGTTATGCCTGGAATGGTAACAGTGATGATTCAGGTGTTGGTTGGATTAGTTTTAATTGTTTAGACTCTGGTATTTGTGCAACTTCTAATTATGTAGTCCATGGTGATATTAATTCGTTGCCCGAGGCGACAAATCTTTCTGCACCGAACTGGGATTTTGGCAATGCTTGCTCTCTGGGCGCCAGACAGGCTTTTTTACGCTGGGAATTCAGTGATATTGATACAGATTCATACCAGACCGCTTTTCAGATTGTAGTTGATGACGATTCAGATATGGCGGACTCGATTCTGGACACTGGCAAGATAGACAGTAGCGCAGTTCAGTATTCTTTAACTTCTGATTACTTGGATTACGATGTGGCTTATTATTGGTGGATAAAAGTTTGGGACGACAACGGTGCATCTTCCGATTGGATACAATATGATAGCGTCAGTGATACCGACAACGATGACAAAAACAGTTTAACCTTTACTGTTTATAAACATGAATTCCCAAACGTTGATTTTAGTTGGTTGCCTGCTCGTCCGAGTGTTGGCGAAAAGACTGTTTTTGTTGACGCCACTACGCCTTACGGTGGTTCTAGTATAGAGGAATGGTTTTGGCAAATACCAGCAGATGCTAGTATAAATAATAGTGCTATCTCTACTCCGACTATTATCTTTGGTTCTTCTGGAAATCAAAGTATTAGTTTGACTGCTATAGACAGTGACGATTATTATTGTGATCAGAGTCAAATAATTGATATAAACGTGTCTTTGCCAATCTGGACAGAGACAAAAGCTAATTAAAAACTATAAAAATAATTTTTATCAGCGTGGCTCAACTTCCACGCTGATTTGGAAATATGAGCGAAATAAAATATTATAATTTTTTAAAAAATCAAAATGGCTTTACTATAGTGGAAATGATAGTTAGTGTGTCTATTGTCGTTCTTTTGACCGGGCTTTTTTTGGCAAATTACCATGCGATTAATAAAAGATCAGAGATCAATATGGTGGCGCAAAAGATGCTGAGCGATATTCATTTGGCGCAAAGTAAAAGCTTAAGCTTGGAAGAATACGGCGTTGACAATATTCCTTTGGGTGGATGGGGTATACATTTAGTAGAAGGAGAATCTGGTTATATTATATTTGCTGATGATAATGGAGATAAAGAATATAATATTGGTGAAGCTGATGAGACCATGGGTGCAAAGAATATAAGTATGACCAATGTAGTAATTAGCAACATAGATTTAGACAATAGTCTTGATATTATTTTTTTACCACCAAATCCAACAGTTTATTTCAATGGTGAATCAGGACAAGCATTCAATATTACATTGTCAGACGGTGAAAGTGAAAAAAATATAGCAATAAATTTTTTGGGTGTTGTAGATGTTGAAAATTAAAGTAAAGAAATGAAACAAAATAATCACAATTTAGGTTTTAGTTTAATTGAAATAATTGCTGTTATTTTTATAATTTCCATAGGATTGATTGGCGTTTTATCATTAGTTACGCAAAACATACAAGTTAAAAATTTTAATGAAGACGTTCTAGTTGCTTCACAATTGGCTCAAGAGGGATTGGAATTAACAAGAAATATTAGAGATGAAAATTGGGTTGAAGTAGAATGGTTCGGCAATGGTCTAGTAATAGAAGGAGGCAGTAATACTATTACGATTTATTTTGACGGCGTTGACGTAAGTATTACTTCGGTTACTGATATTAATAGTGAGTTGGCTAAATTAAAAAAAGATAACGGTTTTTATATCCACGGTGAAGGCGAAGAAACAATTTTTAGTCGAGTTATTGAAATAAATAACACTGACATTAATTCTTTCACAGTTAGCAGTATAGTCCAATGGAGTAGTCGAGGGAAAACACATCAATATCAAGCTGATACTATTTTGTATGATTGGCGATAATTAAACGTCAGAATTATTTGAAATTTTAAAGATAATTAAGATTATTAGGATGATTAAGGTGATTAATAAATTGAAAAGTGACAAATCAGGAGTAACGTTGATGGAGTTATTGACAGCAGTTACTATTTTTTCAGTGATTATGTTATCAGCGATGCAAATTTTTAAGCTGGTGATTGAAGGACAGAGAAGCGCTATCGCCAGTGATAATGTGCAATCAAATATGCGTTATATTTTAGAAATTATATCAAAAGAAATCAGAATGACTCAGGGAACCAACAATGAGTGCGATGAAATATTTGGAGTTGTAGCAGATAATCGAGTTTATAATAAGACATCGAATACATTGGGCGAAGCGCTTTATTTTAAAAATAAAGATAACGAGTGCACAATTTATTATTTAGAAGAAGATGAAGGTATATCGAGATTAAAAATTCAGCGCGGAGACAATGCCGGTTACTTGACATCAAATAACATACAAGCAGAAAATTTAAAATTTTTAATTAGTGATAATACTATCGCTGAGGCAATAAATACACAACCAATAGTCGTAGTAAGCATGGACATAGTACCAATAGGTAAAAAAATTCATATGGCCACAACAACTATACAAACGACTATTTCGTCTAGATATTACGAGTAAAAATATGATAACGAGACTAATTTTTAATAATATAAAATTAATAAGAGATAGAAAAAAGGGGACAGCTTTGATGATGACACTATTGATTTTAACTGGCGCTTTAACTATATCTTTGATTGCAGCTGATTTAATTGTTAATAGCATAAAAGTAGGTCGATTGCAGTCATATTCGGCTAAAGCGTATTTTGCCGCTGAAGCTGGGGCAGAAAGATCTCTTTGGGAGATAAGAAAAAATAGTTTTTTGCAAGACGAAGATCAAGATAATCTTTTTAGTGATGAATTGAGTAATGATAGTGTGTATCATGTTGATTATGCTAGCTCATCACCATTAGTGACTTTTACTTCAATCGGTGTTTTTCAAGGAGTGTATCGAGTGGTTGAAACGGCATTTACTTATCAAAGTGAATAGGAAAATAGCAAATAATTATGGATAAAGCAGAGGCAAAAAAAAGAATAGAAAAGTTGATAAAGGAGATAGAATATCATCGTTATCTTTATCATGTTTTGGATAAGCCAGAAATCAGTGACGGTGCTAATGACAGTTTGAAAAATGAATTAGAAAAACTAGAAAGGCAGTTTCCAGAATTCGTTACTTCTGATTCGCCGACGCAAAGGGTCGGTGGCGAGCCGTTGGGAAAATTTGAAAAAGTTAAACATCAAACAGCGATGACTTCATTATTTGACGCTTTTAGTAATCAAGAAATGAAGGAGTGGGAAAACAGGTTGATTAAAATTCTTTTTTCTACCTCACCCCAACCCTCTCCTTATAAAAGAGAGGGGGGTAAAGAAAAAAGAGGGGTTTTTGACTATTATTGTGAATTAAAAATGGATGGTTTGGCCATGTCTTTAATTTACAAAAAAAGTAGTTTTGTGCAAGGTGCTACTAGAGGTGATGGTCAAACAGGTGAGAATGTAACACAGAATTTGAAAACAATTGAATCTATTCCGTTGTCTTTGAGAGTGCCAAGTTATAAAGAATTAGTCGAAATTGGTTTGGATAAGAAAATAGTGACGGAGATTATTAGAGCAGTAGAAATGGGTAAGATAGAAGCGCGTGGCGAAGCAATAATGTCTAGCCGTGTTTTTACAGAATTAAACAAAAAATATAAAAAGCAGAATAAATCGCTGTTAGCCAATCCACGAAATGCCGCTGCAGGCTCAATTAGACAATTGGATTCAAAAATAACTGCGGAAAGAAAACTGGATTTTTATGTTTATGCTTTAATTGTTCGCGATAGTAATGGTGAAGAAATAAAATTTAATCAGCATAAGCAAGAACATCTTTTGGCTAAACTGCTTGGATTCAAAACGTTGAGTCAGAATAAATACGTCAAAAATCTAGATGAAGCAATAAAATTCCATGACTATTGGGAGAAGAGTAGAGAAAAAGTTCCCTTTGAATGCGACGGCGTGGTAGTAGTAGTTAATGATTTGTCGCTTTGGCCAAAACTAGGAGTTATAGGTAAGGGACCGCGTTATATGATGGCTTTTAAATTTGCTGCTGAACAAGCGACAACAAAACTAGAAGACGTTGTTTGGCAAGTTGGTCGAACCGGCATTTTAACGCCGACAGCAATTTTGTTGCCAGTCAGAGTCGGTGGTGTAGTGGTTAGTCGGGCGACTCTTCACAATATGGATGAAATAAAAAGACTAAAGATAAAAATTGGCGATACAGTAATTCTAGAAAGAGCTGGCGATGTTATACCAAAGATTGTGGAAACCTTAGCTAATTTAAGAGATGGTAGTGAACAAGAAATTACAATTCCTAAACAATGTCCAATGTGTGGTGGTCGAGCGGAAAAAATACTAGGTGAAGTCGCTTATCGATGTACTAATAAAGAATGCTATGCGGTTAATTTACGCCGACTTGTTCATTGGGCCAGTAGAAATACTATGGACATCGAAGGTCTTGGACCGAGAATTATTGAGCAATTGATTAAAGAAAAATTAGTTCGAGATGTGAGTGATTTTTATAAACTAGAAGTAGGGGATTTGAAACCGCTTGAACGATTTGCTGATAAATCAGCGGAGAATTTGATTGCAGCAATTGCTGGTAAAAAAGAGGCAGACTTAGCTCGTTTTATTTTTGGTTTGGGTATTAGGCATGTTGGCGAGGAGAATGCTTTACTTTTGGCAAAGCAATTTAAAACCACAAATTATAAACTACAAATTAAGGAGCTGATAAAATATTTTCAAAAATTAAGTATTGAGAAGTTAGAGAAATTACCAGATATTGGACCGATTGTAGCAAAAAGTATCTACGATTGGTTTCATAACGATAAAAATTTGCGACTTCTGCAGGAATTAGAAAAAGTTGGAATAATATTAAAAATTAGCCAAACAAGCCATCAAAGCGAAGAATTAAATGGAAAAACGTTTGTTTTAACCGGAACATTGAATGGTTTGACAAGAGAAGAGGCGAAAGTTAAGATAAGAGAGTTGGGCGGAAACATTTCGTCGGCTGTTAGCAAAAAAATAGATTATGTTGTGGTTGGTAAAGAGCCGGGGAGTAAGCATGACAAGGCGGTAAAGCTGGGAGTTAAGACTATGAACGAGGAGGAGTTTTTGAAATTTATAACTCGTAATACATAGCTCGTAGATTGGGACTGATAATCAGTTTTGAATTACGAATTTTATTTATCATTGTTATTCTCGCGAAAGCGGGAATCTAGTAGCTAAAAATATGGAGATAGCAAAAGAAAAAATAAAACATATCGCTGATTTGGCCAGATTAGAATTAAGTGATGAAGAATTAAAAAAATACGGCAGTCAGCTGGCGCAAGTATTAGACTACATAGATCAATTGCAAGAAGTTGATACTAGTAATACGGAACCGACAGCTCAAGTAACAGGTTTGATTAATATTGTTCGTGAAGACGAAGTTATAGAATGGGATAATGAAGAAAAAAAAGAATCATTAAATCAGGCGCCAGAATTAGAGGGTAACCAAGTAAAAGTAAAACGGGTATTAAAATAATTCATAGCAAATTAATATAAATGAAATTAAACGAACTAACTATAAAGCAAGCGCTAAATAAACTAGATAAAAAAGAAATAACTTCAGTTGAATTAACTGAAGCTTGTTTGGCGCGTATTAAAAAGGTTGACCCCCAAATAAAAGCGTGTTTAACGGTTTGCGAAAAAAAGGCTTTGGTTGAAGCAAAAAAAGCTGATGAAAGACGCACAAAAGGTGAGTGCGGAAATTTATTGGGTATTCCGTATTTAGCCAAAGATAATATTTTAACCAAGAGCGTGAAGACAACGGCCGCTTCTAAAATTTTGGAAAATTACATAGCGCCTTTTGACGCAACGATTATTAAAAAATTAAGAACGGCTGGCGCAGTATTATTGGGCAAAACCAATCTTGACGAATTTGCTCACGGAGCGTCAACAGAGAATTCCGCTTTTGGGCCAACGCATAATCCGTGGGATTTGGAGCGCGTACCAGGTGGCTCATCTGGTGGTTCGGCAGCGGCAGTCGCAGCTGATATGTGTTTGTTTGCTTTGGGTACGGATACTGGCGGTTCAATTAGGTGTCCAGCTGGTTTTTGCGGAGTAACTGGAATGAAACCGACTTATGGCAGATCTTCACGCTTTGGACTAATAGCGATGACTAGCTCAACTGACGTACCAGGTCCGTTAGCCAAAATAGTTGAGGATGCTAGCCTAGTTCTTGCGGTAATAGAAGGCGTTGATGAATTTGACAGCACGACAGTTGACGAAGCACTTGGCAAATATGAGAAAGTGATTAAACTAGACCTAAAAGGCTTGAGAATTGGCTTACCTAAGGAATATTTTATTGATGGAATAGAGATAGGAGTTAGCCACGCCATACAAAAAGCAATAGAAAAAATGAAAGAATTAGGAGCGGAGTTTGTTGAAGTAAGTTTGCCACACACAAAATATGGCGTACCTGCTTATTATATAATTACTCCGTCAGAAGTTAGTTCTAACTTAGCTAGATTTGACGGCATCAGATATGGCTACAGTGAAGCCAGTAATAGTCAAGTCAAAGAAACTGATTTAATGTCTATTTATAAAAAAAGCCGAGGGCATGGTTTTGGACCAGAGGCAAAAAGGAGAATTATGCTTGGTACATATGCATTGTCAGCTGGTTATTACGATGCTTATTATTTGCAAGCGCAAAAAGTCCGGACGATTATCAGGGATGAATTTGATCAAGTTTTAGAAAAAGTTGATTTGTTATTAACGCCAACTTCGCCTCATACGGCTTTCAAAATTGGCGAGCAGGCCAATGATCCATTAAAAATGTATTTAGAAGATATTTTTGTTACCGGCGCTTCTTTGTCTGGTTTGCCAGCTATATCAATTAACTGCGGTTTTGCTGAAGGCCTACCTGTTGGTCTGCACCTTATTGGCAGAAGGTTTGACGAGGCAGTATTATTTAGAGTCGGACATAATTATGAAAAAGCAACAGATTGGAATGATAAAAAACCAAATATTTAGCTAGATAATTAAATTATATTTATGTTGAAAGATAAAAAAAATTATTATAAAATCGGGCTAACTATAGTAATCGTTTTATTTTTATTTTTTTCTTTTATTGTTCTAAAGAATAATTATAAAAATAACGATAATAACAGTGAGGAAGTTGATGCGTTTAAAAAAGAAAATACATTAAATGCTATAGCAAATAATAGTGCAAGTTTTAAGCAGGTTGAACCGATTTCTGAAATTGACCATATTTGGGGTGAAATAGAAGCGCCAGTAAAAATTATTATTTATGATGATTTTGAATGTCCTTTTTGTTTGAAGTTTTATGATATAACCAATCAAATAAAACAGGAGTTTGGTAATCAAGTGGTTATTGCTTATAGACATAATCCATTATCCTATCATGCTATGGCTATCCCGATGGCTATTGCTTCTGAGTGTGCCGCTCAACAAGGGAAATTTTGGCAAATGTATGATAAATTATTTGAAGATAATCGGAGTAAAAAAATAAATAGTGAACAGATAAAAAGCGATGCAGCGAATTTAGAATTAGATTTAGTTGAATTTAGTCAATGTTTTGAGCAGGAAAAATATAAAGACAAGATAATGGCGCAAATGGTTGAAGGTAAAACAGCTGGCGCTAATGGTACACCGACAATATTTTTAAATAATCGATTGCTACCAGGCGCAGTGCCATTTGAAGATTATGTCGGTCGGGACGGTGGACAGTATCAAGGCATGAAAAGTTTAATCAATTATGAATTAGGAATTACGAATTAAGAATTATGAAAAAGAAAATAGTTTTAGCGTCAAAATCACCGCGACGGAAATTTTTATTGGGGTTAATAGGCTTAAAGTTTGACGTCAGAGAAAGTCAATACAAGGAGGATATGCAAGCGCGTAAAGACCCCCGTAAGTTAGCTGAATTTTTAGCTTTTAAAAAAGCAGAAGACGTAGCAAAATATTATTCTAATGCAATAATCGTTGGAGCAGATACTTTTGTTGTTTATAAAAATAAATTTATTGGTAAACCGAAAGACAAAAAAGATGCTTTAAGGATTATAAAATTATTGTCTGGGAAATCACATTTAGCTATTTCTGGCTTGGCTTTAATTGATACAAAAACTGGTAAAAAAATAATTACTCACGAAGAAGCCAAAGTGGCATTTAGAAAATTATCAGATAATGAGATAAAAAAATATTTAAAAAATAAAGAATGTTTAGATATGGCTGGGGCTTACGGGTTAATGGGCAAGGCTGCTGGATTAATTAAGTCAATTGAAGGAGATTTTTATTCAATTATCGGTTTGCCTTTAACAAAAGTACATCTGGGACTTAAAAAGATGGGAGTTGATAGTTTTGATTTATAAGAGATGAAAATATTGGAGAGTTCGCCTAGAGGCCTATGGCACTTGCTTGGAAAGCAGGCGGGTGAAAGCCCACGAGGGTTCGAATCCCTCACTCTCCGCAATCCTTCGCTAAAGCTACGGAATTGCATGCACTATACTTATATTTTATTAAGTTCAAAATCTCACATTTTTTATTTTGGCTCGACCAATAATTTAAAGAACAGACTAGATTTACATAATTCTGGTCAAGTGGTGTCAACTAAACCACATTTGCCTTGGAAATTAGTTTGGTACGGCGTTTTTCAAACAGAAAAACAAGCGAGAAATTTTGAACTTTATTTAAAACATGGTTCTGGGAAAGCCTTTGCCTACAAAAGATTAGTTTCCGTTGCTTTAGCAAAGGATTTTGAAGCTGGTATAAAAGGTAGTCCGAAGCCAAGGGCGCAGGATACCTCACCCTCCGCCAAATTATACATTTTGAAATAAAAACTCTATTTAAATTGTATTAAAATAGGGGGTAAAATAAATAATTATGAACCCCACTCAACTAACTGATGAGCAACTTGTTGAAATAATTAGAGAAAAAGACAGGGAATTGTATAGCGAAATTATCAAACGTTATCAAGTCAAGTTGTCGCATTATCTCAGAAAATTTATATACGACTCGGATGAAATTGAAGATGTTCTCCAGACGGTTTTTATTAAAACGTATAAGAATTTATACGGTTTTGATATACAAAAAAAGTTTTCTTCTTGGATATATAAAATAGCGCATAATGAAGCTATTAATCATTTGAAGAAGAATTTCAAAGGACAGCTTACATTAGAAGAAGTAGAGTATCGAATAATTGATGAAAAAATTAATTTGCCAGAACGGATTGATAAAATTTTGTTAAAGAAAAAAGTGGAAAAATGTTTAAGTAATATTAAATTAAAATATCGTGAACCTTTAATTTTGTTTTATTTTGAACAAAAAACCTACGAAGAAATAAGTGATATCTTAAGAATTCCTAAAAGTACGGTTGGCACTTTAATTTCAAGAGGTAAGAAAATATTTAAAGAAAATTTAATCAATCAAGAATGATATGACGAATAATAATTACAATCCAAAAAAATTAGAAAATAAAATAATGTCGGAGGTTAAATCAGGTCGAATTAAGTTGCGTTCAAAATATGTATTTTTAGCCAAAAAAGTAGGTTTAAATAGCGCCCTTCTCTTATCTATCGTTTTATCTGTTTTGTTTTTTAGTCTGGGCTTGTTTTATATGAAAGCTACAGATAGTTTGAAATATTTAAGTTTTGGCAAGGATGGATTATTGGCCTTTTTAGAATCATTTCCGTATTTATTGATTATCACTTTTACATTATTTTTATTGGTGGCGGGATATTTAATAACTAAAATTGAGGGGTCATATAAAAAACCTTTTGGGTATTTTGCCATTGGCTTGATTGTTTTTGTTTTGATTTTCGGCAGTATAATTGCCTATACAGATGTTTCAGAATATATAGAGGAACAAGCTTTTGGTAATCACATGCCGGGAATATTTTTTAAGCCATTTATTGACGGAGGCATCAAATCTCACGACAGAGGTATGGCTGGCAGAGTATATGAAACAGATAGTGATTATTTAATTGTGGAAACTCCTCGTGGTTTTGAAAAAATAAGTTTGCTTGAAGTTCATTGTCAAGATGTTCTTCAAACTACAGATTGTCAGGATCAGTTTGAAATAGGGCAGTTTATTATTGCCATAGGTAAAAGAGTAGACGGTATTTTTGTAGCCGATGAAATAAAGATTGCAAACGAAGATCAATTCCCTCCGATGATTAAGCGTGGCATTCATCGTCAATTTGATCCTTTTTTCGGCGAACATTCAACTAATACGCCATTACTTTTCCCTCCGCATTTATTGAATTTTGACGAGCCAACAAATGAATGTTTAAAACAATGTTTTGATGACAGAATTCATTCAAGAGAATGTTTTGGTCAGTGTATTGTTGAGGGTAATTAAAAAAAATTTAAAGTGATACTTTGTCGCAGTAAGACTAAGTGAAAGAATCGCATGGTAGTTTCTTTATTTAGTCTTTTTTTTGAATAAATTAAAATGAAATAAATTTGACATTAAAATTGTAGTAATAATATAGAACAAGTATTGGCCAATTTAATCAAAAATTAATTAAGTAATTAAGGTAAAAAACATATGGATAAAAAGATTTTATGGTTTTCGTTATTGGCGTTAGTTGTTTTGGCAATCGGAGTCAGCTCAGTTTCCGCTCGTGGTTGGCTTGACCGAGAAGGCGACATAGATCCAGAAAAAGTGGTCGAAAGGCAAAGTCAGATGTTTGAACAGCAGGCTGATTTACTTGGCATTAGTATTGATCAGTTGAAAGAATATTGGGCTCAAGGTAAAAATATAATGGAAATTGCTGAAGAATTGGGTTTTAGTCAGGAAGATTTACAAGAAAAGAGACAGGCTGAGTGCCAAGCAAGACTTGAACAAGAACTGCAAAATTTAGTTGAGAATGGTACAATTACTCAAGAACAGGCTGATGCTAGGCTGGAAGCAATGCAGAATAGAGAGATTGGCGAGGGAGGTTTTCAGAATCAGCACAAAACAGGAATAGCCGGAGAAGTGTCAGATATTAGCGGGACAACTATCACTCTGTCCAGTAAGCAAGGGTTTGGCGAAGAAGCGACTGATATTACATATGCTATTGATGCTAGCAATGCTACAGTAGAAAAAATATCTCAGGATTCTGACGGCAAACCGTCCAAAACTACCATTTCTGTTTCTGATATTCAGATTGGAGACATAATTATGGTGCGAGGCGAAGTCGATGACACATCAGTTGTCGCTAAAAAGATTGTCAGTGGACAGCCAAACAAAGGATTTTTACACGGTAGTCGACCAGGTGGCAAATTTGGTCCGATGAAGAGCGGTTTCATGGGTTTTTAAGTAACGACTAGTAAAAAATTACCTAGAGAAAATTTAAGGCGCTTCATTTTGTTAGCATATAACAGAATGAGGTCTTAAATTTTATTGGCATTATATAATTGATTAAGTAATCAGACGGACACTTCTTAAAATCAATTTTTGTTTAAACTGTTAAAATTTATTCGTACGTGTATGAAAAAACAACATTTTGTCTTTTTCGCTTTGTTAGTAATTGCCATGGTTTTTTCTGGTTGCTCAAGCGGAGATAATCAAGTTCAAAATGACCAGCAAAACAATAGGTGGAATCAAGAGCAGGCAGCGGAAATTGAGAATGATCAAGCGTTAATGCAGAATGAAAATTTTGAACAGTTGACTTTTATTGATTTAAATATTGGTCAACGTGTTTTGATAATGGGCAAAAAAAATAGCGATGGCAATATAAGCGCTAATCAAATTATGATCGGTAACGATGAAGTTGCTTTTAAAAATATGAGTGAAATTGAAAGTTCATTTATGAATAATAATAGTGGTGATCAGGCCGTTGATAATCAATCCATTCAACCAGAGGTTAACTTTAATGGTCAAAGACCAGATTTTACAGAGATGCAAAATATGTCAGAAGAAGATAGGGTAAAAATGATGGAAAAAATAAGAACACAAAGAGAGACGGGTGTGATAGGCCAGCCAAGTAATGCAGAAGAAAGCCTCATAAGATTTATCGGAGAAATTATTAAGATAGATGAGACAAATGTTGTGTTAAAGCTTGATAGCGGAGGATCAAAATTGATATTTTACTCAAAGGAGACAAAAATTTTAAAATCTTTAAAATAATAATGAACTTTATGAAAAAAATAATTTCATTAATATTAGGTCACAAGATTATTTCTTTGGTAATTTTTTTGATAATTATTACTGGCGGTTATTTGGGTTATCAAAAAACAAAAACTACCGAAGATAGCGTCAAATATACAACAGCTCCGGTTGAATATGGCATGTTGATTAATTCAATTACTGGTACTGGGCAAGTATCAGCTAGTAATCAGGTCGATATCAATCCGAAGGTTTCAGGTGATATTGTCTTTTTAAATGTAAAAAGCGGACAAGAAGTTAAAAAAGGAGATTTAATTGCTCAAGTTGATGCCCGAGATGCAGCTAGCACAGTTAATGAAGCCAAGAATGCCTTAGAAAATGCCGAGTTTGATTTGGAAGAATTACTAGAACCAGTTGATAGCTATACTTTGCTTCAAGCTGAAAATAGCTTGGCTGATTCGAAAGACACTTTAGCTAAATTGATAATCAGTCAAGAAAATGAATATCAAGATTTTTTAAAAGACAAAGAAGAAGCAGAAGATAATTTAGCAGAAGCTTATGAAGATGCCTACAGCACTATATCTGATGTATTTTTAGATTTACCTGATGTGATAACAGGATTATATGACGCTTTGTATGGCGACACATTGTCTGAAGCTGAAATTGTTTTTGGCAACAGCACGAACGATCAAGCGCTATTGAGTTCTTTTGCTTCAAATGATTATGAACAACGAGATGAATTTGAAGAATTTGTTGACAGAGCTGCCGACTATTATAGTGACGCTAGAGAATACTATGATTCAACTTTTGGTAGCTATAAAAACACAGATAGATATTCCAGCGAAGCAACTATTGAATGGCTTTTGACAACAGCAATTGAAACGATAAAAAAAACATCCGATACAATAAAAAGCGAAGTAAACATGTTCGATTATTGGGTTGCATATCGTACAGAAAAAAATTATGAAATTTACAGCCAGGTGACTAACTGTCAGTCTGATTTAAGTTCTTATACATCGTTGGCTAATGGTCATTTATCCAGTTTGTCGTCTGCCCAAAGATCAATCAAGGATTATAAGGAAGTTATAAAAGACGTTGAAAAAAACATAATCGATGCTGAAGTGGATAGTCCAATTGATTTGGCGCAAGCTGAACGAAACATCAGAGAAAAAGAAGAAAACTTAACTGATTTGAAAGAAGGCGCTACTGACCTTGAAATAAAAAATAAGCAATTAGCGATTCAGCAAAAGAAAAATTCACTGGTAACCGCCCAGCAAGATTTGGCTAACTGCTATATTCGCGCTCCGTTTGATGGTATTATGGCTGAAGTTAATATAAGTCTGGGAGACACAGTTTCTTCAGGCACAACCGTCGGCTCGCTAATTACCAATCAAAAAATCGCCGAAATAACTCTCAATGAGATTGATGCTACTCAAGCGGAAGTTGGACAAAAAGCTAATCTCACTTTTGACGCAATTTCAGATTTATCTATTACTGGCGAAGTTGTAGAGATTGATACATTAGGCGCGGTTACTTCGGGCGTAGTTAGTTATGACATAAAAATCGCTTTTGATGTTCAAGACGATAGAGTTAAGTCAGGCATGAGTGTAAGCGTTGAAATTATAATCGAATCCAAAATAAACGTATTGCTAGCGCCAATCAATGCAGTCAAAACAAATGGAACAATCAGTTATGTGGAAATTTTAATTGACGGACAAGTGCAGAAAAAAACTGTTACTGTTGGATTAAGTAGCGACACTATGATTGAAATTATAGAAGGACTGGAAAATGGCGAAGAAATAATAACGCAAACCACAAATAACGGTTCTGGCACGCAAACCCAGACATCCAACAACAACAGGAGTGGTATGGGTGGCATGATGATGCTACATTAAACATATGATAAAATGTGAAAATATTACAAAAACCTATAAGATCGGCGAGACAGAAGTTGATGTGTTAAAGCAGATTAATTTTGAAATTAATCAAGGCGAATTCGTCGCCATTATTGGTCCGTCTGGTTCAGGTAAATCAACTTTGATGCATATTTTAGGCGCGCTAGACAAACCAAATGATGGCAAGTATTTTCTTGACAAAAAAGACATTTCAGAATTATCTAAAGATGAATTAGCAGAAATTCGTTCACAAAAAATCGGTTTTGTTTTCCAATCATTCAATCTGCTATCTCGCTCTACTGTTTTACGCAATGTATTTATGCCATTGCTGTATGACAATAAAATTTCAAAAAATGAACGACAAAAAAGAGCAGAGAATTCTTTAAATGCCGTCGGATTAGAGAAAGAACGTTGGTACCATTTATCAAATCAGCTTTCTGGCGGACAAATGCAGAGAGTGGCTATTGCCAGAGCTCTAGTTAATGAGCCGGATTTAATTTTGGCCGACGAACCAACTGGCAATCTCGATTCCAAAACCGGTGATATCGTTTTAGCGACATTTAAAAGATTAAACAAAGAAAAAGGCCATACTATTATTTTGATTACTCATGAGCGTTATGTCGCAGATCATGCTGACAGAGTTATCGAAATTAAAGATGGTCGAATTATTTCTGACAAAAATTCGAACCACAATGGTTTAAAAAATAAATAATACCAATAAAATAAATATGCTATTTCCAGACTTATTGCAAGAAACATATTTTTCTTTATCCGCTAATAAATCACGGTCGGCTTTAACAATCCTTGGAATTGTAATCGGTATTGGTTCGGTGATTGCTATGATTTCCATCGGACAAGGCGCAGCTAAAAATATTGAGGAAAACATTCAGTCTCTTGGATCGAATTTGTTGGTGGTTATGCCTGGCTCCCAAAGAGGTGTCGGCTCAATGGTAAGCGGTGGAATGGGTTCAGCCGACACATTGACTATGGAAGACGCAGAGGCAATAAAAGAACAAAATGAATACGTGAAGGAAATAGCACCTTCTGTTTCTTCTAGAAAACAGGTAAAAACTACTCAAGGTACGAATACAAATACCAGCATCTACGGTGTAACTGAATCATATACGACAGTAAAAAATATTGAAATTGAACTTGGTAATTTTCTAAACACTGTTCAGGTTGATAAAAATTCAAAGGTAGCGGTGATTGGTCCTGCTACTCGGGATGAATTGTTTGGTGAAGAAGTTGACCCGATTGGACAAAAAATTAGAATTGAAAATTTGGAATTTACGATTATTGGTATGACTGCCAGCGAAGGCGGTTCAGCTATGGGCAGTTCTGACGATCTGATTTATATCCCAATTTCCACCGCTCAGCGTTATTTAACTGGCAATAATTCTGTTAGTACAATAAATGTTCAAGTGGCAGACGCGGAAATGATGACAATTGCTGAAGAAGAAATTAACAGTTTGCTTTTAGTTAGACACAACATCGCTGACGCTACGCAGGCTGATTTTAGCATTATGAATCAAGCCGATATTATGGATACTATGACATCGGTAACTGACACCTTGACTTTACTCCTTGGCGCTATTGCTGGCATTTCTCTATTGGTCGGCGGTATCGGAATTATGAACATGATGCTTACTACTGTTACCGAAAGAACGAGAGAAATTGGTTTGCGTAAATCTTTGGGCGCAAAAAATAAAGACATCAGTACTCAATTTTTAGCTGAATCAGTTGCCTTAACTTTTATTGGCGGTCTTATTGGTATTATTTTTGGCTATATTGCCGCTTTGTTAATCACCAAATTTTCCAGTACCACTACGAGCGTTACTACTAATTCAATATATTTGGCTTTCGGAGTTTCTGCTGCTATTGGTATTATTTTTGGCTATTATCCAGCTCGTCGAGCAGCCAAGTTGAATCCAATTGACGCTTTGAGATATGAATAAATTTACAATTTGTGGTTTTAGTTAAAACTTAAAATACCATCAACAGAAAAAATCACCTAATGGTGACTTTTTGACTTATTGTTTTTTTATTTAAGTTATCCTAGTTTTTTTAATAGTATCATTAAGCCGATACCAATGATGATAAATAAAAGTTGAATGATTGATTTATGGGCGGCGGTGTCTTTTTTTAATTCTGGGATTAAATCAGCAGTGGCGATATAGATAAAACCACCGGCGCTTATCGGTAAAATATAAAAAATAAGATTTTCAGATTGACCGCCGATAACCAAGGTAATGATTGCGCCAGCTAGGGCAGTTAGCGCAGTGATAAAGTTTAAGGTAATGGCTTTTACGCGACTATAGCCAGCATGAATCAAAACACCGAAGTCACCTATCTCTTGCGGTATCTCATGGGCAATGACCGCAATCGTAGTGGCGATACCTAATCTAATATCAATCAAAAATGAGCCAGCGATTATTATGCCATCAATAAAATTATGCAAACAATC
This sequence comes from uncultured Gammaproteobacteria bacterium, assembly GCA_964553705.1. Taxonomy (GTDB): domain Bacteria; phylum Patescibacteriota; class Patescibacteriia; order Patescibacteriales; family GWC2-42-12; genus CAYXNZ01. The sequence goes on along the minus strand of CAZKKV010000007.1, from coordinate 4,630 downwards.
ACCGATTAGATTCATCATACCCAAGGGATGGGGGTGTATTTCGGATGTTTGAATATGGCAATGACGCCAGCAAATTATTTTTTCTAAAACAAAAAAGATTAAGATACCAAAAAGTAACCATAGCCAAACAATTAGCCCAGTGCCAAGTTCGTCAATTGCTTCGGGTAATAGATGAATAAAAGCATCACCGAGTAAAGTGCCAGCAGAAAAGCTAACAAAAAACAAAGTGATATTTTCCAGCCTTTTTTTATTTAAGACTAAAGAAAATATGCCGATTAATGAAATTAGCGAGACGATGATGACGCTCAGTAGTGTATAGAAATAAATTTGCCACATATTCATTTGTTTTTAGAGTTTTAGTTATTTATATTGTAATACAAAAAGAAATTTTAAACCAACTTTTTTAAATAGATATTATACAGATGATTGATGTAAATGATGCCCTGCCGGGCGGGCATTACTTTTTGTGACCAAAAAGTAACCAAAAAGTCTTGGGGTGCTTTATTTGCTATCATGCTGATTAATCTTTATTGGGTTTCGCCTGGGCGCTCAGGACGCACCCCAAACCCCCAGAATATTTTATTATTTTTGTTATATTTAATATTTTTTGGTTTTGACTAGATTTATTTATTAGATTATAGTAAAAGCACAGAATTAAGACTGTATTTTTTATTTATGAAGCTAATATTAAATAAAAATCAGTTAGATAGGACACCTGAGCAATGGCTAAGGCGTGCTGGTTATGCCTATATTCGCGATAGGCAAAGAGACAAGGAAAGTTTTGTTAGGCGTTTGGGTAATTATCATTATCCTAGACTTCATATGTATGTGAGCGAAAATAATGATAAAATTATTTTTGATCTTCATCTCGACCAGAAACAAGCTAGTTATCAGGGATCGCGTATGCATAACGCCGAACATGATAGCGAAGTTGTGGGAGCAGAAATAGAAAGATTAAAAAATCTGGTGGCTGACAAACAACAGTTAGTAGACAGCAACAATAATAGCGAGGTTGATTTATTAAGTTCTCTTGGTCAAGGAGAGTATGAGACAGGCGTTAAGAAAGAAAAAAAGAGTTGGTGGAAAAGGATGTTTAGTTAACAAAATTATAAATTAAGTTTTTATGCAGAATCCATCTGATGAAATAAAATCAAGATTGGACATCGTTGATGTTATCCGAGAATACTTGCCATTAAAACCGGCTGGTATAAATTTTCGCGCTAATTGTCCGTTTCATCGAGAGAAAACCCCGTCTTTCATGGTATCTTCGGAAAAACAGATTTGGCATTGCTTTGGTTGTGGCAAGGGCGGTGATGTTTTTTCTTTTGTGATGGAAATAGAGGGAATAAGTTTTGTGGAAGCTTTGAGAATGTTAGCGCCGAAAGCTGGTATAACTTTAAAAAAATCTGATCCTGCGTTGGCGACGCAAAAAAATAGATTATTGGACGCAGTTGAGTTAGCTGGCCGTTTTTACCATAAATTTTTAAACGAAAGTCCACAGGCAGAATGGGCTAGGCAGTATTTAAATAATAGAGGTTTGACAGAGGAAACAATAGATAATTGGCAGATTGGTTACAGTCCAGATAGCTGGGATAGTTTAATCAAATTTTTAATCAGCAAGGGTTTTACAGAAAATGAGATATTTTTATCAGGTTTATCTATAAAAAGCGACCGTCGACCTGGTTTTTATGATCGATTTCGTGATCGGATTATGTTTCCAATTAACGATGTGAATGGCAGTATTGTCGGATTTTCCGCCAGAATAAATCCAGAGAAAGAAGAATCAGAAAAAGTTGGTAAATATATCAACAGTCCTCAAAGTATGATTTATGATAAGTCCAAAATATTATTTGGCTTAGATAAATCCAAAATGTCGATTAAAAATGAAGGTTTTGTGGTGTTAGTTGAAGGTCAAATGGATGTAATTACGGCTCATCAGTATGGTTTTAGTAATGTTGTTGCTTCTTCTGGCACTGCTTTGACGACCGAGCAAACTGCTTTATTAAAACGTTATACCAAAAATATTATTTTATCTTTTGACATGGATAGCGCTGGTGATTTGGCAGCCGAGAGGGGAATTGATCAGGCGATGCGGGCGGAGATGAATATCAAAGTGGCGGAAATGCCGACTGGCAAGGATCCAGATGAATTTATCAGACAAAATAGTGATGAGTGGAAAAATGTTATGGCTGCAGCCAAGCCGATGATGCAATATTGTTTTGACAAGTCTTTTTCTCAAATTGATTTGGATAATTTTGAAGAGAAAAATCAAGCAATAAAAAAAGTTATGCCGATTGTGGCAAAATTAAGTAGTAAAATAGAACAGAGTCATTGGTTAAAAAAAATGAGTCAGACAATTGATGCTGACGAAGCGGACTTAAAAGAAGAATTAAATAAGATAACCGAAAAAATAACAGCTAATACTATTAATAGTACCAAGGAACAAGGAGAGACGATTGTTCAGAAAAAAAATAGTCGAGAAGAGATGTTGGCTGAGTTATTATTGGCTTTGCTTATTAAATATCCATCTTATGTTGAATATGTTGCTAGTCGATTGGCGCCAAGTGAATTTAGCGGAAAGTTAAATCAAGATATTTACAAAAATCTAATAATTTATTATAATAAGCTTGTAGAAATCTTGGCTTCAGAAGGAGGAAATACTGAATTAAAAATAGACTACCAAAATTTTAGACAGTATTTGGAAAAAATTGAACTCGGCGTAATTAATGAAGACGACTTCAATGTTAATGATCAGCCGAGAATTTGCCAACTAACCAAACATTTGGATCGGTTGGTTGTTTTAGCTGATAGAGAATTTTTTGAATTGAGTGAAGAAGACGCGCGAGTAGAAACTATTAATTTGGTTAATTCTATAAGAAAAAATTATTTGAATTGTCGGTTGAAAGATATTATAAAATTAATTTCTCATTTAGAAAACACTGCCAAGAAAGAGGGACAAGATCAAACAGAAATAAAAGCTTTGATGGAAGAGTTGAGAATAGTAACCGAAGAAATGAATGAGTTATAATCAATTTTGTCAAGAATAATTATTTTTTAGTTTAAATTTTTATGGCGAAGCCCAAAGTAGTAAAAGCTAAGAAAAAAATCGCTAAAAAGCAGTCTCAAAAGACTGCTGTTAAAGTTAAGAAAAAAGTTATAAAAAAAGCTATTGTTAAGATAAAGAAAAAGCCAGTAGTGAAAAAAACAATCAAAAAAACAGTAAAAAAGACTAAGCAGATAAAGAAAAAAATAATTTTTCGCAAAAAAGTAGTTGCTAAAAAAATAAAAATTCAGAAAGAACCAGCTGAAATTATTGAACCGACAGAGGAGCAAATTAATTCATTGATAGCCAAGGGCAGATCGCGCGGTTTTGTCACTGAGACAGAATTATTGTATGTTTTTCCAGAGGTGGAAGAATATATTTTTGTTTTTGAGTTATCTTTAGAAAAATTACAAAAAAATGGCATTCAGATAATAGAAGACGGAGGCAGTTTTTTAAATATTGACGATGATCAAATTGATAAAAAAGAAACGAAAAAAGAGGCTGTTAAGAGAGGAATTAATGACAAGAAGAAGTTTGATATTTCTGAATTGAGTTCTGATTCAATTCAAATGTATTTACGCGAAATAGGTAAAGTGCCGTTGTTGTCTGGTGCAGAAGAAGTAGAGCTGGCAAAAAGAAAAGAAAAAGGTGAAAAAGATGCAGAAAGAAAAATAATTGAAGCCAATTTACGTCTAGTTGTATCTATTGCCAAAAAATTTACTGGACCCAAGGGGCTTAGTTTACTTGATTTAATTCAAGAAGGTAACATCGGTTTGTTTCGAGCGGTGGAAAAATTTGAATATCGTAAAGGGTATAAATTTTCTACTTACGCTACTTGGTGGATTAGACAGGCAATTACTCGAGCTTTGGCGGACCAGTCCCGTACTATTAGAATTCCGGTTCATATGGTAGAGACTATAAATAAATTTCAACAGATTCAGCGTCGGTTAATTCAGGATCTTGGTCGAGAGCCTTTGCCAGAAGAGATTGCTGCTGAAATGGGCGAGGATATTGACAAAGTTAGACATGTGATAAAAATATCGCAGGATACGATTTCGTTAGAAACTTCTATCGGTGAGAGTGAAGAAGACTCTACTCTAGAAGATTTTATTGAGGATGTAAAAAATGTTACACCAGATAGAGCGGCGGCTTTGCAAATATTAAAAGATTATGTTCATGATGTTATTTCCGAATTATCGCCGAGAGAACAGAAAATTTTGGAGATGCGTTTTGGTTTGATTGATGGAGCGGCGCATACTCTAGAAGAAGTCGGTCGAGAATTTGACGTTACTCGTGAGCGTATTAGACAGATTGAAGCTAAGGCATTAGAGCGTATTAAAAAGCACAAAGGGATTAATAAATTAAGAGACTATTAAATCAATTAAGAATTACGAATTACGAATTAGCAATATCTGTTTGACAGTTAGTTGATTTTGATTTAATATATTTTTAACAATAAAATCATATTTATTGTTTAAAACGAATTAATATTAATTAATTCTTATTTTTTAATTGCAAATTGATAATTGAATAATATTCCCGGGTAGCGCAGCGGTAGCGCAGTTGGCTGTTAACCAATTGGTCGTC